>NZ_JAFBIZ010000149.1 GCF_021531995.1 Faecalicatena contorta | reverse complement strand
AGATGCCATTTCATCAATTATTAACCACTTTATGTTCTTCATATTTGATCTCTACAAGCACCAGACCTTCCGGAGGTGCCGTGACTCCATCCGCGGTATGTTTCTTTATTTCCATAATATCTTTTATTTTCTCCGGAGTATAAAACTTTCTTCCCACACGGATTAAAGTGCCAGCTATAATTCTGACCATATTATATAAAAAACCATTTCCGGTCACGCGGATCGTAATCTCCGGTCCTTCCTTCCAGATCTCAATATCATATATCGTGCGGACAGTATCTATCGCATTCGTCCTTACATTGCAGAAACTGGAAAAATCATGTTCCCCCACGAGATAAGATGCCCCCTGCTTCATCAGTTCGATATCCAGAGGAAACGATACATACGCACTGTATCTGCTTTTCAGAGGATTCGGTACCTTTTCATTATAAATATGATATTCATAGGTTTTTATAATATGATCCTGATGTCTGGGATGCCACAGAGGTGAAACCTCATCTGAGCAAACTACCACAATATCCCCCGGAAGTCTCTGATTCAGCGCATAGGCGAACCTTTCCGGCGGAATGGATGATTCCGTATCAAATACCGCCACATTGCCAAGTGCATGTACTCCTGAATCCGTACGACTTGCACCTGTAACATGAATCCTTTCTCCCGTCAATTCAGTAATAGAATGATTCAATTTTTCTTCAATTGTGACCCCGTTCGGCTGCACTTGCCAGCCACAATAATTCGTTCCGTCATAGGCAACGACTAACCTGATTCTTTTCATATCACAACATTCCTATATGGAGAGGTACGTATCTTCCGATCAACACAACAGCGACCACATATGCGATCACAATTAGATATGCCGCATAATCACGCTTCTCGTAACGGAGAGGTTTCATCTTTGTCCTGCCCTCTCCGCCATGATAACATCTCGCTTCCATTGCCATAGCAAGATCATTGGCTCTTCGAAACGCCGATACAAACAACGGCACCAGAATCGGAATCATACTTTTCGCCTTCTGAATCATATTACCGCTTTCCAGATCTGCTCCACGTGCAATCTGAGCCTTCATAATCTTATCCGTTTCCTCCAGCAGAATCGGAATAAACCTGAGTGCGATTGACATTACCATAGCTATCTCATGCACCGGAACATGCACCTTGTTCAATGGACACAAAAGTGCTTCAATGCCATCTGTCAACTCGTTTGGCGTCGTTGTAAATGTCATAAGCGAAGACCCTATAATCAGATATATCAGACGTACTGCCATATAGACAGCTGTGCGAAGACCGCCTTCTGTAATCGTAAATATCCACGCATGAAACAGCACATCCCCGCTCCTGGTCAGAAACAGATTAAAAATTACCGTAATCATCAACAACATAATGATCGGCTTCAAACCTTTTACAATATAACTCAGCGGAACCTTTGACAGATAAATGACAATTGCCAGAAATAACGTCGTAGTCAGATAGCCGGAAATACTGCTGAACAGGAACAGAGACACCAGATACAGCAGCGTTCCTGTCAGTTTGACTCTTGGATCCAATCTGTGAAGTATACTTTTTGCCGGATAATATTGTCCAATCGTTATATCTCTAATCATTTTTCTTCTCCAATACCCGAAAGATCTCTCCCGCGGCTTCTTCTACTGTAGTCACATTAACTTCCACCGGAAATCCCTGTTCTTTAAGCGCATGCATGATATAAGTAACCTGTGGTGCCGCAAGTCCGACCTTCTCCAGTTCCTGATAATGTGCAAATACATTCTTCGGTCTGTCATTATACATGACACTTCCCTTATTCATTACAATAATACGATCCGCATATCGTGCGATATCTTCCATACTGTGCGACACAAGAATGACCGTCATATCACTCTCCTTATGCAGATAAGCGATCTGTTCCAGAATGTCGTCTCTTCCTTTCGGATCAAGTCCTGCTGTCGGTTCATCCAGAACCAGAACTTTCGGCCGCATCGCCAGAACACCTGCGATTGCCACCCTTCTCTTCTGACCTCCCGACAGTTCAAAAGGAGAAGATTTATAATACTTCTCTTTAAGTCCTACCAGCTGCAGTGCTTCCAACGCCCGTTTTTCACATTCCTGCTTACTCAGGCCCTGATTCTTCGGTCCGAAGCATACGTCTGACATTACATCTACCTCAAACAGCTGATGCTCAGGATACTGAAATACCAGTCCTACCTGATTGCGCAGCTCTTTCATATTATATCCATCTGCATAGATATTTTCATCATTATAATACAATGCCCCACTTGTTGCTTTAATCAGTCCGTTCAGATGTTGTATCAATGTTGATTTTCCCGATCCTGTATGGCCGATGATCCCGACAAACTCTCCATGCGGTAATTCCAGACAGATATCCTTCAACGCATGTTTTTCATATGCTGTTCCCGGACTGTATACATAATTCAGGTGTTCTATTTTAATTGACATAATATATCCACCAACTCTTCTTTTCTTAATATACCGGCCGGTATATCAAGCCCTTTCTTTCTAAGTTCATCTGCCAGAATTGTTATCTGCGGCACGTCCAGTCTGAGACTTTTCAATTCTTCGACTCTGGAGAACACTTCTCTCGGTGTCCCCTCCATCACAACATGTCCGTGATCCATAACAAATATCTTATCTGCATCTACAACTTCTTCCATGTAATGTGTAATAAGGATCACCGTAACATGTTTCTGTGCCCTCAACTTCTGAACCGTCTTCAGAACCTCTTTTCGTCCTACCGGATCCAGCATGGCCGTCGGCTCATCCAGGACAATGCACTTCGGCTCCATCGCCACAACACCAGCAATTGCCACACGCTGTTTCTGACCGCCGGACAATTTATTCGGTGAGTGATGCCTGTACTCAATCATACCAACTGCTTTCAGGCTCTCTTCCACACGCTGCCAGATCTCTTCCGTAGGCACTCCAAGATTTTCCGGTCCAAAGCCAACATCTTCTTCTACGACAGTGCCGATAATCTGATTATCCGGATTCTGGAATACCATTCCGGCAGTCTGCCTTACATTCCATATTTCCCTCGGATCGCTGGTATTCTTCCCATCTACCCACATACTTCCCTGTGTGGGAACAAGAATCGCATTAATGTGTTTCGCAAGTGTAGACTTCCCGGATCCATTATGTCCGAGAATTGCGATGAACTGCCCTTCTTTTACATCAAGATCTACACCGTCAACTGCTCTGGATGTTCCGATCACATTGCCGTCCTCATCCCTCTTTTCATATTCATATATCAGTTTTTCTGTCTGAACCATATCCATCGGCTCACACCTCCACTGTCTGCTTTTCTGACATTTGAAATGTGCTGCCCCATAAGGCGCAGCACATCATTGCCAGAATTACTCTGATTCACAAGTTTTATAATGATTCTATTATGCTCTCTCCGGCTCCGGATAAGCAATTCCCATCGTATCTACTGTCACCTTTTTCATCTTCTGCTCTGTAAGCGGTCGGTCACTGTAATCTGTATCCGTTTCTGCAATCTTATTCACTACATCCATACCTTCCACAACTTTACCAAATGCGGCATATGCACCATCCAGATGAGGAGCATTCTTATGCATAATGAAGAACTGGGATCCGGCAGAATCCGGATGCATTGCACGTGCCATAGAGAGCACTCCTTCTGTATGTGCAAGCGAATTTGCAAAACCATTCTGCAAAAACTCACCCTTAATATGATATCCAGGACCACCCATACCGGTTCCGTCCGGGCATCCGCCCTGAATCATGAATCCTCTTATCACGCGGTGAAAGATCAATCCATCATAATACCCCTTTTTTACAAGAGAGATAAAATTATTCACTGTGTTCGGTGCAATCTCCGGGTAGAGTTCTGCTTTTATCACATCTCCATTTTCCATTTCAATTGTTATAATTGGATTTTCCATTCTATATTTCCCCTTTTCTTTCCTAGTTTCCTTGTATACTTTCTACATTGTAACGGATATTTTCTCATCCGTAAAGACTATTTCTTTCTCATCTTTTCAATTCTGTCTTCTCCAGACCTGAATACAGAATCATTCCTCCCTTTTCCTCATACCCCGTATTCCATAATTCTTTCAGGGAAAATTCCGTAGCTTCACCATACGTGGCAACCGTAATCTGCATATCATTTTTCAGTTCTTCATATCCGACTACTAAAAACCAGTGCCAGATAAAATCCTGAAATTTCTGTGTATCTTTGTGCTTCAACATCAGATACGGTATTGGATAACCGGAATCAATCTGGCTGCGAATCTTATCTCTCGCAGCTTTACATGTGTGATTTCCCGAAAATGCTTCCATTGTAATCTGCAGATTGACACCCTCTTGCTCATTCACATCTCGAATATACCTGTTCAGGCCATCGATATACCATTCCAGTTTTTTCACACCTCCGACACGTGGTCGGATATACGGCTTCATGATCTGACTGAACGCTTTATACTCTTCTTTTGTAAGATGTTCTTCATCAAAAGGATACCATTCCTTCATGCCTTTATACCTGGCAAAATAAATACAGCTGTCACAGGCAGTCGCAGCCCCGCAGCCTCCGATATTCATAACTACATTGGTGAACCATTCCTGATTGCCGCCAAATGCTTCATCTATTGTAAAATAATCTAATTCTCTCTTCATATATCTTCACCAGTCTTTTTAATTTGAAGTTCTTCGTACGAAGTCTTATACACTATAACCTATGAGAGATTCTATCACAGATTCCCGAAAAGAAGCAAGGGCAGATGCCTTTTATCAGCATCTGCCCTCGAGCCCGGTATCATATTCTTACATATTTTTTGAAATCTCTTCACATACTTTCATAGCTTCAATAATTGCACTTCTGAATCCCAGTTCTTCCAGTGTACGAACTGCTTCGATTGTTGTTCCTGCCGGTGAACATACCATATCCTTCAGTTCACCCGGATGCTTTCCTGTATCCAGCACCATCTTGGCACTTCCAAGAACTGCCTGTGCAGCGAACTGGTAAGCCTGCGGTCTTGGCATTCCGCCTGATACTGCAGCATCAGCCATTGCTTCAATCATCATGAATACATACGCCGGTGAGCTTCCGCTTACAGATACCACTACATCCATCAAACGTTCCGGAATAATCTCTACACGGCTGAAGCTTTCCAGAAGTGTCTTAACATATGCAATTTCCTCTTCAGTCATATGTTCATTCGGACATGCAGCAGTCATTCCTTCTCCTACCATAGCCGGTGTATTCGGCATAGTACGAACAATCTTTACAGCCTTTCCAAATTGCTCACCCAACCAAGCAAGTGTCTTTCCCGGTGCAATTGTAATAATGATCTGGTTTTCTTTAATCTCGTCCTTAATCTCAGCAATTACACTTGCATAAAACTGAGGCTTTACAGACAATACGATTACCTCTGCCTTCTCTACAACCTCTTTATTGCTGTCTGTCACATTGATTCCAAACTGCTTTTTTGCTCTTTCTCTTCCCGGTGCAAACAGATCTGCTCCAATAATCTCTTCTGCCGGTATAATCTGATTTTTAATTATTCCACCCATAATTGCAGATGCCATGTTACCTGTACCAATAAAACCTAATTTCATAATTTCCCATCCTTTCAGCGCATTTATTTGTATACATTTCAAA
>NZ_JAFBIZ010000148.1 GCF_021531995.1 Faecalicatena contorta | reverse complement strand
AAAAAAGACACCATTTCGGGACTTATCAGCCCCAAAATAATGTCAAATTTCACGAATTTTTACTTGAAATTTAATTCAAAAACTCTTGCTGACGGTACACACGGAAGTTTTATCGCAAGTATCCCTGTTCGGGCATTCCACCTGTAGTCGCACTTTCCTTCCGAAGGATATGCACACCTTACATCCAGTTCTCGTCCCTGAAGGTGCGGAATCGGAAGTTCCATATATTCTCCACCGCCTCTTCGCCACACAGACAGATAAGTTGTCTGGCCGCCTCTCAATCCAAGGCTCACCCAGTCATCCGAAAACGAAGAGAAACCAAGAGGCCAGAATGGATAGGAACATCTGATATCCGAACGAATCGTCTTATAATAATCCAGACCTTCTTTCACCAGTTTTCTTCTTTCCGGGGCAATATCCACCATATGTCCACTTTGGTGTACACGCATCAGCATCGCATTGACCATATTAAAAATGGTCTCTTCATCGTTGCCTTCTATTCTCGGATAAGACCAGATCGCCGACTGCTCCATAGTTACTCCCAGAGGAGAGTTTGCTGCAATCGTAGCATAATTCAGATATCCTTCCTGATCGCTGGTTGACTGGATACTGTGCCTCTGCAGCATAGCATAATCCATCCGGAGTCCGCCGCTGGAACAGTTTTCAATAATCAGCTGCGGATATTTTTCAAATATGCCGTCCAGCCACTGAAGATATGCCCGTTCATGTCCGAGAAGTCCGTCTCCCACACTGTCCGCATCGATCTCTGTTCCCAGTCCGGGTTCTATATTATAATCCATCTTAATATATCCAACTCCATACTCCTGCACCAGACGATCAATCACCGCTGTTGCATGCGCACGGACCGAAGGATGCCTGAAATCCAGCTGATACCTGCTTCTGTCAAATACCCGTTTTCCATGTCTGTGAAAGAAACACTCCTCCGGCATATCCTTCACCTTCGGGCAGTTGATTCCCATCACTTCCAGTTCCAGCCAGAGTCCCGGTATCATCCCCCTGGATCTTATATAATCAATGACCTCTTTAATTCCGTTTGGAAAACGCTTATCAGACGGAAGCCATTCTCCTACTTCATCCCACCAGTATCCATCTGCGTACCAGCCTGCATCGATGCAGTAATATTCACAGCCGATTTCTGCTGCAGCATCAATCAGAGGCAGCTCTTTTTCCGTTGTCGGCTCTGCCCAGAGACAGTTCATATAGTCATTGAAAATAACAGCCAGTTTTTCATTATCTTCATTCGGTCTGCGGATTCTCCGACGGTATTTTGTAAGTTCTTCTGCCATCTCCTCATATCCGCCGCATACAGATCCTACTGCAACCGGAACGGAGACAAAGCTCTCCCCCGGTTTCAGATATTTGAACCAGTGTGACTGATTTTCCGTCGGACCGGAAAGCTGAAGATACAGATGATTCGTCTGATCACTGATCTCCCAGTGCCAGGATCCGTTCTGTTCAATCTGCCAGAACAGTCTGCTTCCTGTCTCCGTGTTAGACACACATCCCATCGGTAGGAATTCCTTCGCTGACCAGTTTCCGGTATTAGATACACCAAAGGCTTTGGAAGAACGCAGCGCCAGATCCGGCTGCGACTGTTCCAGTCCAAGCTTCGGCAGCGTATATTCTTTCCACTGTACTTCTCTTTGCCAGGAATTATGAACCACCGCCACTTTCATCTTCTGATCCCTCGGCAGGATTCCTTCTTTTTCAAGTCCGTTCAGATTAAAAGAAGTCACATATTCCAGCACCTGCTCTTCAGAACCACGATTCTCCACAACACTGCAGCATCTGACCATCGCAATCCCATCGTAAAACTGGAAATGGCTCGTCACATAGATTCCCGTCTCTTCATCACAGGTTACGAATTCCAGCTTACGTCCATATGCATTGCGCACATCCTGATGCGACACATACTTCATTCTGTATCCCGGAGCTGTCACGGTATACTTGGAACCATGCCTTTCTTCCGGGCGGTCCAGACCTGCAAGTTCAATCTCCACAAGCCGGAATCCCGTTCTTTCATAATCATTCCTGATAAGTTCTTCCTGAAACGGGAGCTGCGAAAAATGAAGGAATTTAACTTCATTCTGATCAGTGAGCTCAAACACCAGGTGAAGCCCATTCTCACTAATGTTGATTTTCTGCATTCTTCTGTTCCTTTCCATTCAAATAAACACTGTCCCTTTCTATCAGACAGGTTTCTATTTCTATTTCTTTTTCTTCCAGCTGCTTTCCATCCAGCAGTTCCAGCATAATCTGTGCAGCAATCTCTGCCTTTTTTACGTTGTCCACCCGAATCGTAGTCAGTCCCGGGACACTCAGTCTGGCAAACACGTCATCATCACAGCCTACAACAGATATGTCTTCCGGGATCCGGATATGCTGTCTCTTAAAATATCCGATCGCTTCTGCCGCATTAAAATCCGCCGAGAAAAAGATAGCTGCATGCTGCCCGGCATATTCAGCCAGTCTCTGATAGGTTTCCATCCTTTCCTCACGGGTCATTCCGAGCATAACTGATTCAAGGTGCACCTCTTCTTCCTGCTTTTCTCTGTAAGCCTTCACTACACCCTTATACCGCCGATAATCTGCACCTGTCTTCGAGTTTGAAACATATATAATCTTATGGATCCCCTGACGCAGCAGATATCGCATCATCTCTTCCCCGCAGATCTCATCGGTTGAAGTAATATTATAACATCCTTCCACATGTGAGCCATCCACATCCATATCGATAGATACAACCGGTTTTCCTGTCAGTTTCTTTATCTCCTGATAATATTGGGGGGGCAGGGATATCGAAACCACTCCGTCAACGTTCCATCCGAGAATCATCCTCATGACTTCCTGCATATTTTTCGAAGAACATAGCATGATATAATAACCCTTCTCTCGGAATGCACTTTCCAGCGTACCTATAACCGTACCATAAAATGGTCTTTCATACGGAGATCTCTCCACAAACTCCGGGGTACTAATCAATACTCCAATCATATTAGACTTCCGGTTCGTCAATGCATTTAATCCGAACCGCGGCACATAATTTTTCTCCTCCAGGATCTCCTGTATCTTCTTTACCATCTCCGGAGACACCTTTTTGGTTCTGCCATGCAGCACATTTGAAACTGTCGTTGCACTGACACCAACTTCTTCAGCTATTTCCTTAATTGTAATCATTTTCCCTCTCCAGACCACTCGAACTATACTTATTATTTAAAATAATATTATAGTACAAAACGCATCAATTTGAAACCATTTTTCAAACATTTTCGAGATCCGGAAGATACTTTTAAGCAGACAAAACCAAAAAGAGTTACGGGACGTTTTTTATATCAGAGTTACGATTTCTGCTTTTTAAAGCATCTGAAAATTCTTACTTCATCAGTATACCTTCTCACCTCTTGTGCGCCAATGTAATACAGTGATATTTTTTTGTATTCCAGCGACTTAACCATTGTATATTTCTTCACTCTGTGCTATAAGGGTATCAGGAGGAAATTTTTTATGAACCCAATATTTTACTTAAAATCCGACCTGCTTCCGCATATTTCTTATCTTGGGCATGCCGAACCGCCGGAAAACTGGAAACACTTTTACCGAAACAACACAGAATACATCCTGTACCTCATTGCATCTGGAGAAATGTATATAAACGAGAACGGAACCGAATATCCGCTGAAGCAGGGAGACATCATTCTCCTGGAGCCGGGTTATGAACAGATTGGATACCGGCCGGCAACATGCACCTACTATTTTGTGCACTTTCATCCTGCCACTTTTTCCAAACAGTGTATGCATACAAAAGAAGAGAACCAGAACATGATACGCGCGGCTCTTCATCGTAATTATACTGCGCCTTCCATTTCCGAATCTCATTATACCGATACATTTATCACAATTCCCAAATATATGCATATTGATAACCCGCAGACATTTTCTCAGATTACGCAGCAGATCATCTCTGCGATCCAGCGGGAGCAGACCAGACATATGTACTACAAATCCATTACTTCCGGGCACATTGTCGAAATGCTTTCCTTATACTCCAGCTACTGGATGCTTCACGCTTATGAGCAATCTTCCTCCAGCAGCAGCACAACAATGTATCACAAGATCAATGAACTACTGGATTATTTTCACTCTTCTTATCATCAAAAGATCACCAGCACTTCGATTGAGCAACTGCTTTCTGTAAATTTCGATTATCTGAACCGCATATTTAAAAAACAGACAGGCTCCACCATATTTGCCTATCTGAACCGCTACCGGACGGAACATGCCATGCAGCTGCTTCTTACTACAACCCTTCCATTGAATGAAATCGCGGAAAAAACCGGATTTTCTGACGAATATTACTTCAACCGGGTTTTTAAAAAGCAGGTAGGCATCACGCCTGCCAAATATAGAAAATCCGGAAACTCGATTGAAAATCGTTCTGTATAGAGAGTTTCCCATAGAAAAAAGCCTTGCAGATTATCTGCAAGGCTTTGCACGTGCGCGAGAAGATTCGAACTCCCGACCTTCTGGTCCGTAGCCAGACGCTCTATCCAGCTGAGCTACGCGCACATAACTGTAATTCATCACCACAGCGAAATTTATTATATCCTACTACTAAGAATATGTCAACACTTTTTCCAATTTTTTTTATTTTTCTTTTTCAATCTTATGCCAGTCTCTTAGACTGTATCTACCTTGCACATTCTCCATCATTATTTCCACATTCGAATCCTACTGGCCTGTATATAATCCTTTTATCTGGTCTTTTCAAAAAATCCACTTTGATGTTAAAATAGTTATATTATTTTCTGGAAATATAGCTGAAAGGAGTTCTTTCTATGAAAAAAATTGCTGTAATCAATGATTTATCCGGTCTGGGGAGATGTTCACTGACTGCTGCGATCTCAGTTCTATCGGCGATGGGTGTACAGGCATGTCCTCTTCCAACGGCTGTGTTAACAGCACAAACAGAATATCCCAGCTATTACTGCGATGATTTTACAGATAAGATTGATATCTACCGCCAGGAGTGGTTGAAATTGAATCAGCATTTTGACGGCATCTATACCGGATATGTTGCGAGTGTCCAGCAGATTCAGCAGATTATCCGCTTTATAGATACATTTAAAGAACCGGATACGTTTCTTCTGGTTGATCCTGTCATGGGGGATGACGGACAGACCTATGATGTATATACGCCGGATCTTCTGTGCCAGATGAAACAATTGGTATCACGTGCCGATATTATTACGCCAAATCTCACAGAATTCTGCCTGCTGACAGATATGGACTATCGCGAACTCATGAATCTGAAATTGTCCGAAGAAAAACTTATCCATAAACTACAGTCTCTAAGCCGCACACTCTGTCAGAATAGCGAAAAGACCATCATCATCACCGGAATATGCAGAAAAGATCCCGACGATGCTTTGAAGATCGACAACCTCTATCTTCATGGTACGGAATGTTCTTTTACTTCCGCCCCTTATATCGGAGGCAGTTACTCCGGAACCGGTGACCTGTTTGCCTCCTGCATGGCAGGTGGTATTGCTCGCGGAGATGCACTTCCTTCTCTTTTAAGAACGACCGGAGAATTTCTGGAAAACTCCCTGAAAGACTCTGTGCTGGAAAATATTCCGTATAATGATGGTGTAAACTATGAAAAATATCTCTCTATACTGATGCCGGAAATCGAAAATGTATAAACTTATAAAAAAATAAAAACAATTTAGGTATTCACAGTGTTCAGTCTTCTGTGTTATAATGCTTTCATGCAGCAGTGGTCGAGCGGCTGATGGCATCTGCCTCGAAAGCAGAAGAACCGCAAGGTTCCGGGGGTTCAAATCCCTCCTGCTGCGTTTTTTTATTGTTCAATTATATTGTCTTATGG
>NZ_JAFBIZ010000147.1 GCF_021531995.1 Faecalicatena contorta | reverse complement strand
GTTAATATGCGGCAGCATTTATCACATGCTTGATGACCTGGGCTGAACTGCGACCAGCCTTTGCTAAACGGCGATACCCATGCGCTGAACGCGCTTCAGCGCATGGGCTAATCGCCCGGAATAATCACTCTTCCTCCCTTGTATTTTTATATCAAAATTAGATAATTATTTATTATCCTTGGTTCATGGCAACTTCTTTATAAATTATAATTCATTTATTTCACCCTGACAATATCCCTGTCACAAAATTGGCACACTTCTGCGATTGTAACGCAAATTTACCCATGCTAAAATGAGTATTGCTTATAGTTTTCTTATTCATCAGCACCCTGACCGGTGCTTTTTTTGTACCCAAAACCGTACTGACAGCAAGCCACTATCTGTACGTACACCATACGCACAGAATCCTATACGCAGGCTGTACGTATAGATATACGTACAATTACAAATACGAAGGGAGACCATATATGAAAACACGAGAACAGATATATAAAGGCGAAGGGGCAGCCCTTCTTCGGATTCTCACTACATATCACGCTTTGCATTATGAACAGGTGCTGCAGCTTTTTGATAAAAACAGGAATTCTATCAAATCTCTCATCACCAGTTTGACCAAACAGGGGCGGATTTACCATGATAAAGAACAGCATTTACTATGTGACACTGAAGAGTCTGCTAATTCACCAGATATGGGAACTATTGCTGCCTTCTGGGTTCTTCTGGATTTTAAAAAGGCACTCATCTACCATACCAGCGGTGATTTTCCCGTTAAATTACATTTCTTTTCCCATGACGAAACCTATGAAATCATTTATGTTGCTAATGGGCAGGAAGCGTTGATGAACAATGTATTTGAAAGTATTCCTCCAAGGGAAGCATTACGAATCATCATCATTGAATCGGAAAAACAAGCGGGAAAACTTACGATTGATGGTGTGGTTGCCTACTGCATGGTCACCCCTGACGGCTCTGTCAGCTACTACCAAAAGAAAGAGGTTTCATGAACACAAATACAAGAATCATATTTCAGAGATTACAGGGTGTGGAAAGCGAGATAGAAAAGCTCAGAAACACCCTTTTTGCTTTGAAAACTACAGACATTGAAAAATATGGTGCAAATTATGAAGCACTAAGCACCGATGCTGCCTTACGGTCAGAACGTATCACCTGCCAGCTCAGGAATCTGGTCTATATCACTGATTTCTCTGGCAAGAACAGTTATCTAGAACTTGCTGCAGACGCACAGGGAATCGTTATCTCACAGGAACAGGAGATTTTGTCTATTATCCTTCCAGGACTTCTCCCCAAAAGAAAAGCCCGCACTAATATGGCATTTCTTCATGAGCCCTTGAATTATGCTCTGCAGGAATATGTAAAAAGCCACGACTTGGCTCTGTATAAAGACTGTGTGGTCTGCTTCAGCCAGATTTATGATCGTACTCTTTCCAGCCAAAGGGTTCGTGACTATGACAATCTGGAATTCAAGCAGATTCTGGATACGATAGCAACTTACGTTTTATTGGACGATACCGGATTGTACTGTGATTCCTATCATACAACAGAATTTGGTAATGCAGATTCGACAGTTGTCTACATCATGGAAAAATCTGCCTTTCCGGATTGGGTGAAAGCGCATAAAGAGCTATTGGAAACTATATCGGAAATTTCCTGATTTTCTTACCTATTTTTCCGACATAGGTAAAAAGAGGATTGAAGCATTATATTTCTATGCTTTTTCTACCACTGACAAAAGCCATTTTACCCAAGTACAGGCTAACATCGGTAAAAAATGAATTGAGGTGATACTTATTTGCTAAGACCAGACACCCAGAAATTCAGGCTGCTGGAACTTATCGGAATCTGTGGGGAATTTCCTGCGGATCAACTGAATCGTCTTTTTACAAGTCCTTCTTATGCTGAAAAAATCATCACTGAACTGAAGGCCGAAAAGCTCATCCGTACTCACTATAAGGATAAACTCAGAGGATACCGACTGACCAAACGTTCCAAGGAACTGCTCCTCGCCTACTATCCTGACCGCTTCCACTGCTATCTATGTGGAAATACTGAGACTAATGTTATCCGAAGCGAACCGTCACGCCGCATCCGTCTTCATCAGAAGGCACAAACATACCTGACGTTGCTCCATGCCGGAATCCCATTTTATCCGGATGTAAAACCACATATTTTTTCTGTGGAACGCGAAGCTGCTTCCATCCATATGCGAAGCCTTCCTTTATTTTATTCTTCCAGAGAGATTAAAGAACTTGGGGCAGCAACAACAAAAATCAAAAGTTCCCGGAGTATGGGAATTCTGATGGCACCCCATTGTGTTTATGTTATTTACAATACCGGGGGCGGCATCCTCAAGTGGGAGTATAAAACTGAAGTGCGCCTCAATGCTTTCCTGCAACATTATCTGCAGGGATATCCTTACTCCGGACATCCGAAAATTCGTGCAATTATGCTTGGTGACAATATGGAAACTGCTTTCAAACTGCTGACCAGCACTGGTGGCTACAAGCGAAGCCTCTTTATGCTGGACACCTCGTTTGAACATTTCCATTATCTCCCCAACGATCTTCAGGGGGAAACATTGATGCAGCTATTAGCAAACCCGGCAATGACAAAACAGCTTAACGAATTATTACTATCGGATATGAACGCTCGCCAGGAAGAAATACCACTGGAGCATGATGCAGTAACCAAAGATGGAAACCCTGCACTTCTTGCTTATGATTTTGACATGCAGCGAATCAATCGATTCAATACCGGACTGAATGTTTACAGTCTACACGGAAACCTGATCTGTTTTGACTTCCAGATACCAGTTCTCAAAGAATACCTCACAGCAGACATTCAATTCTCCAGTATTGACCTTAACAAATTCAGAAGGGGGTTTTTACATGAACCGTAAATGGTGGAAGCTCATCTATTTGCTTCCAATCTGCCTCTGCACGCTCTATGCTGGCGGCTATGTGGCACAATTTATTTATAACTACCAAACCTGGAGTGCTGCCGGAAACTTTGCTGGAAATGGTACTTACCCCCAGACAGCCTCCCTACATCCAAAAGCCTGCCTTATGGCATTGACACAATTCCCATATAACCTGTATGGAATTTTTTTATGCCTTCTTGCTTTTGGTCTTCTAACCTTCTTAGTGATGCGGATGGGATATGACAGAAATGGTGAAATTTTCGATAAGGAGCGAAATCTAAACTACTCTACCAAGGGTACCTATGGAACTTCCGGATTCATGACTCCGGATGAGATGCACAAAGTCCTGGAACTAACTGATCATGTGAAGAAAAATAAAGGAACAATTCTTGGCAAGCTAAACGGAAAAGCGGTTTGCCTTCCTTATGAAACACGCATGAATCGAAATGTTGCAGTTTACGGTGCCAGTGGTTCCATGAAATCCAGGGCTTATGCAAGAAATATGATTTTTCAATGCGTTGCCCGTGGAGAAAGCCTAATTATAACCGATCCAAAATCAGAATTATATGAAAGTATGGCAGGATATCTGGAGAACGAAGGATATACTGTTCGGTGTTTCAATCTGGTCAATCCAGAAAACTCAGATGCCTGGAACTGTCTGATGGAAATAGACGGTCAGGAAACTATGGCCCAGGTATTTTCGGATGTCATCATTCAAAATACCGGTTCTGCCAAAGGAGATCATTTCTGGGACAATGCGGAATTAAACCTTTTAAAAGCCCTGGTTCTTTACGTGGAACAGGGATTCCCTCCAGAGTCCAAGAATATCGGTCAGGTTTATAAATTACTGACGTTGAGTTCCGAAAAGGAACTAAATAGTCTTTTTGACCTGTTACCCGTATCCCATCCGGCAAAAGTCCCTTACTGCATCTATAAGCAGGCAAGTGATACGGTAAGATCCGGCGTGATCATCGGTCTGGGTGCCAGGCTGCAGGTTTTTCAAAATAAACTGATCCGACAGATCACATCTTATGATGAGATCGACCTGACACTTCCGGGAAAAGAAAAATGTGCATATTTCTGCATCACTTCCGATCAGGACAGTGCCTTTGACTTCCTGTCATCCCTGTTCATGACTTTCGTATTCATCAAACTGGTACGATTTGCAGATAAGCATGGTAAAAATGGGCGTTTGCCGGTCCCAGTTCATATCCTGGCAGACGAGCTTGCCAATACAGGTGCCATTCTGGAACTGAACAAAAAGATCAGCGTCTGCCGATCAAGGGGACTAAGCATTTCCTGTATCTTTCAGAACCTGCCCCAGATGCAGAACCGTTATCCATATAACCAGTGGCAGGAAATCATCGGGAATTGTGATACCCAATTATTTTTAGGGTGTACAGATGAGGTCACTGCAGAATTCATCAGTGCCAGATCCGGAGATGTAACGGTAGGGGTTAGTTCTGAAGCCAAACAGCTCAATACTTGGCGGGTATCCGACTATTCTCCAGAATACAGAAAAACCCAATCCATTGGAAAACGCAAACTTTTAACTCCGGATGAAATTCTCCGTCTTCCACTGGATACCGCTTTGGTCATTCTACGCGGGCAAAAAGTTTTGAAAGTAGAAAAATATGATTATACCCTTCATCCAGATGCCAAAAAGCTTGTCACAAAGAAAGCATCGGAACATATTCCAAAATGGCGAGAAAATGGACAGACAAAAGAATATGACTACCTCCCAAAGCCACAAGCAAAATCCCAGAAACGGCGTACATATACACCATCAAAAAAGACAAAAGAACCGGTCCTCCCAATTCAGGACCCCGTCTATCAGGAACCAGATTATGATGACCTTCCAAAAGATTTGTTAAAAGATGACTGGAAAAATTCGTCTGAAATGGTTCCTTTAGATAAAAATTCCATCATGTCATAAACGAAAGGAGAACATTTATGTCAAACGAAATGATTACCAACACTACTGTATTAACTCTTGATTCCGATACCGTATTGGAAACTGCCCAGTCAAAGGCGGATCTGATCTGGCATGAAATCCAGAACGCATACCGTACCAGGAAGATCCTGACTGGTATGCTCGGCGGAATTGAAAAAACGGAAACCGGCAGTCTAATCGCAATTATTTACTACAAAGATTTCCGGACTGTCATTCCAGTCACAGAAATGATGATCAATCTGGTACAGGATGATGCCCATGATTATGGGGAACTGTCCCTACGCCAGAATAAGATTCTCAACAATATGCTCGGCTGTGAGATTGATTTTATTGTAAAAGGACTGGATGCAAAGACGCGCAGCATTGTAGCAAGCCGTAAAGAAGCCATGCTGAAGAAACGACAGATTTTCTATCTGGAGAAAGATGCAAACGGCACCCCAAAGGTACACGAAGACCGTGTCGTGCAAGCAAGAGTCGTTGCAGTCGCTGAAAAAGTGGTACGTGCTGAAATATTTGGAGTGGAAACATCCATCTTGGCCCGTGACCTTTCTTTCGACTGGCTCGGCGACGCCAGGGAACGCTTTCATGTCGGTGACCATATCCTGGTACGTATACTGGAAGTAAATACAGAAGATCCGGAACATGTCACCGTCCGGGCAGATGTAAAAAGTGTGGAAGGCAATACCAGTAAGGAAAACATGAAGAAATGTAAAGTCCAAGGGAAATATGCCGGCACTGTAGAAGACATTCACAAAGGTACCGTATTTGTCCGGCTCTCTATTGGAGTCAACGCCATTGCCCACTCCTGCTATGACAGTCGTACCGTTGGAAAGAAGGACAACGTCTCTTTTGTCGTAACTCATATAGATGAAGAACGGAATGTGGCAGTAGGAATCATTACCCGGATTATTAAACAGAATCTTTAAATAAAGCAGGGAGTCGGCACTTGGTCCGCTCCCTGTCAAAATTAATTGGGTTCTTCATTTTATGCAAAACCTCTTAGCTCATCATCATTCAATAACAAACCATATACTATTTTTTGCTGATCCCTTGTTTCTACACCCATGTCAAAAAGATTTTTCAAATTCTCTGAAAGCAACTCATCTTTATGAGATATAAAAT
>NZ_JAFBIZ010000146.1 GCF_021531995.1 Faecalicatena contorta | reverse complement strand
TTCTATATGTTTATTATGAAAACTCAAGTTCTCCTTTTCTTTACGTGGCAAATAAGGTAGAATAAGTCTAGGTGAAGAACATGAATAAAAAAACATTAATCAAATTAGAATACAACAAAATAATTGAACTTTTATCCGAGAAGGCTTCTTCCTTCGGAGGCAAGGAGCGCTGCCGGCATCTCAGACCAATGACTTCTCTTCCCGAGATTCAGTCTGCCCAGGAACAGACGGATGCAGCTTTTACCAGAATTGTTAAAAAGGGACGGCCTTCCTTCAGCGGCTGTAATCCTGTCACAGATTCTCTGAAACGACTGGAAGTCGGAGCTTCTCTTGGAAGTGGTGAACTTTTGCGTATCTGTAAGCTTCTGGAGACAGCCGGGTGCCTCAAGACCTATGGAAGGCGTGAAACTGCAGATGATAAGGAAGACTGTCTGGATGTATATTTTCAGCAGCTGGAACCACTCACACTGATCAGCACCGAGATTCGAAGATGTATCCTGGAAGAAGACGAGATCAGCGATGATGCCAGCAGTACGCTGCGCCAGATCCGTCGTTCCATGTCACAGATCAACGACAAGGTACATGCGACGCTTGCCTCTATGGTAAATGGCTCTCTGCGTACCTATCTGCAGGATCCGATCATTACCATGCGCGGTGACCGCTACTGTATTCCGGTCAAATCCGAATACCGCGGTCAGGTTCAGGGACTGATTCACGATCAGTCAGCTACCGGCTCTACTCTTTTCATCGAACCAATGGCAGTTGTCAAGCTGAATAATGACCTGAAGGAACTCTATGCCAAAGAGCAGGAAGAGATTCAGATCATTCTCGCAAGACTGAGTGCAGACACGGCAGAATATATTGACTCCATTCGTATGAATTATCAGATACTGACAGAACTTGATTTTATATTTTCAAAAGGATCCCTTGCACTGGATATGAACGCTTCCATGCCGGTTTTTAACACCGAAGGGCGCATCCACATCCGCAAAGGACGCCATCCGCTTCTGGATCCTAAAAAAGTAGTTCCTGTTACGGTTACACTGGGAGATACTTTTGACCTGCTGATCGTGACCGGTCCGAACACCGGCGGTAAGACGGTCTCTTTAAAGACGGTCGGTCTTTTTACGCTGATGGGACAGGCAGGTCTTCACATTCCTGCTCTGGATCGTTCGGAGCTTGCTGTATTCCAGAATGTATACGCAGATATCGGAGATGAGCAGAGCATTGAACAGAGCCTGAGTACATTTTCTTCGCATATGACAAATATTGTGTCATTTTTAAAGTATGTAAATGAACAGTCCCTTGTTCTTTTTGACGAGCTTGGTGCAGGTACCGACCCTACGGAAGGTGCCGCTCTGGCCATCGCGATTCTGAACCATCTGCATCAGCGTGGAATCCGTACGATGGCAACCACACATTACAGTGAACTGAAGGTCTATGCCCTGTCTACGCCCGGTGTGGAAAACGCCTGCTGTGAATTCGATGTAGAGACGCTTCGTCCGACCTACCATCTGCTGATTGGTATTCCCGGCAAGAGTAATGCATTTGCCATTGCCGGAAAACTTGGCCTTCCGGATTATATCATCGAAGAAGCAAAGACGCATCTGACGGAACAGGACGAGTCATTTGAAGATCTTCTGACGGATCTCGAAGCCAGCAAACGCACCATTCAAAAAGAACAGGAGGAGATCTCCGCCTACAAGCGTGAGCTTGCACGTCTGGAAGAAGAAACGCGTAAAAAGCGCGAGAAGCTGGAAGAACAAAAGGAAAAAATCCTGCGGGATGCCAATGAAAAGGCCTTCGCCATCCTCGCGGAGGCGAAAGAAACTGCCGATGAGACCATGCGTAATTTCCATAAATTCGGCAAAGCCAACATCTCTGCTGCCGAGATGGAAAAAGAACGGGAACGGCTCCGCAAAAAGATGGATGCCACCAGAAGCAGCATGAAGCTCGAAAGCTCCAAGCCCAAAAAGCAGCATAAAGCCAGCGACTTTAAGCTGGGCGAATCCGTAAAGGTACTAAGCATGAATCTGACCGGTTCCGTGACCTCTCTTCCTGACGCGAAGGGAAATGTAACTGTTCAGATGGGTATTCTCAGATCTCAGGTACACATCTCGGATCTGGAGATCATAGAAGAAAAGCCTTCCTACTCTGCGGTAAAGACCCGCCAGACCGGAAAAGGCAAAGTAAAGATGAGTAAATCACTTTCCGTAAGTCCCGAGATCAATCTTCTGGGCAAAACGGTAGACGAAGCAATCGCAGAACTTGATAAATATCTGGATGACGCATACCTTGCACACCTGTCATCTGTACGTATTGTACACGGAAAAGGCACCGGTGCTCTGCGTTCCGGTATTCATCAGTATCTGAGGCGCCAAAAACACGTCCAATCCTTCCGGCTTGGCGCATTTGGCGAAGGGGACTCTGGTGTGACCATCGCTGAGATCAAATAAGGATCCATAGTCCCGGAGAGGAGTATAACATATGAACAAACAAAAAATATTAATCGTAGATGATGACGAAAACATTGCAGAGCTTGTGTCTCTCTATCTCACCAAAGAATGTTTTGACACCATGATGGTACATGACGGTGAAAAAGCTCTTGTGGCTTATGAGAGTTACCAGCCCAATCTGATCCTTCTGGATCTGATGCTTCCGGGAATCGACGGCTATCAGGTCTGCCGTGAGATCCGTACCCGTTCCAACGTCCCGATCATCATGCTGTCTGCCAAAGGCGAGGTCTTTGACAAAGTACTGGGTCTGGAACTTGGCGCAGACGACTATATTATGAAACCCTTTGACTCCAAGGAACTGGTTGCCCGTGTAAAGGCGGTTCTGCGCCGTTACCAGGCAATTCCCAAACCGGAAACACCGAAAGAAGACCGCGGAAAATGCGTGGAATATCCGGGAATTGTGATCAACCTGACGAATTATTCTGTTATGGTTGACGGAGTTACCGTGGAGATGCCTCCGAAAGAACTGGAGCTCCTGTATTTTCTCGCTTCTTCTCCCAACCAGGTCTTTACAAGGGAGCAGCTTCTGGATCAGATCTGGGGTTACGAATATATCGGCGACACACGGACCGTAGATGTTCACATCAAGCGTCTTCGCGAAAAGATCAAAGACCACAATGGCTGGAGTCTGAGTACCGTATGGGGAATCGGCTACAAGTTTGAAGTGAAATAATCAGAGAAGGGATCATTATGAAAAGCACACTTTATCTAAAATTCATTCTTGTCTATCTGGTATTTGGATTTTTAAGCATATTTACAATGGCTACGCTGACAGAAAATTTTGTCAGTGAGCCATTGAAAGAAAAGACATCATCCGATATATACCGTACTGCAACACTTGTTGCCAATGACTATCTCACCAGATATTTTTCAGATCAGGTTTCTTCCGGAGACGTGCATCTGCAACTGAGCGCGATGGAATCTCAACTGGATGCTGCCGTATGGTTTGCAGACAGAGAGGGTACTCTGATTTCTTCTGCACAGTCTGAGGGATATCCGTCTGCCCCGGCAGTCATTGAAAATTTTGATCCCGCGGAAGGCGGAGGTTCACAGTATCAGACGGGAGAATATCACGGATACTTTTCGGAAGATGTAATTACGGTCATTGCTCCTGTCGTGTACAGTTATTCCCCCAAAGGTTACCTGATTATTCACAAGTATGTATCTGATCTGACGGATCTTCGAGATATCCTGCTGCATGGTGCTTTCATTACATTTACCATCATCTACGCATTATCTTTTATAATCCTTCTTGCCTTTCATTTCTTTGTATACCGTCCGCTTCACATCATAACAGAAGCGGCAACACAATACGCAGTCGGCAACCTGGATTATGAAATTCCGGTAAAAACAGAAGACGAGATGGGATATCTGTCCGCATCTTTGAATTATATGGCTTCTCAGCTCAAAGACATGGAAGATTATCAGAAAAAATTCGTAGCAAACGTATCACACGATTTTCGTTCTCCGCTCACTTCGATCAAAGGATATGTAGAGGCTATGGCAGACGGAACAATTCCACCGGAACTTCATGAAAAATATCTGAATATCATTCTGTTTGAGACAGAGCGTCTTACCGATCTGACACACGATCTGCTGACACTGAACGAATTTGACACCAAGAATCTGCTTCTCAACAAAGTATCTTTTGATATCCATGATACGATCAAGCAGGTCGCAGCTTCCTTCGAAGGTGTCTGCACCCAGAAAAAGATCTCCATCGAACTGCTCTTTGCCACAAAGCATCTGCGTGTGACCGCCGACCAGCGTAAGATCGAACAGGTTCTGTATAACCTGCTCGACAATGCAATCAAATTCAGCGACACCAATTCTATCGTAACCATCGAGACAACAGAGCGCGGAGAAAAAGTATATACCTCTGTCAAGGATAATGGAATCGGAATTCCACGCAATGCCCTCAATAAAATCTGGGAACGTTTTTATAAGACGGATCTTTCCCGCGGAAAAGATAAAAAAGGAACAGGGCTTGGACTATCCATTGTAAAGGAAGTCATCCAGGCCCATGGCGAAAATATTAATGTGATAAGTACGGAAGGAGTCGGAACCGAGTTTATCTTCTCGCTTCCAAGGTCTTCCTAATATAGAATTTTTTGAATTTCTTTATCTTCAAGGCCTTCGCTGGTGACCCAGGTATAACCGGTATTCACTACGGCCTCATTTCCCATATCGAGTGCGGCTCTCACAGCTGCAACAACAGTTGCGTAGCCCATTCCGAACGGGTTCTGAGCAATCAACCCCACGACTTTTCCGTCAGACAGTGCTTCGACCTCCTCTTTACTTACGTCAAATCCTACCACCTGAACCTGATCTGAAAGCTCGTTGCGTTCCAGCCCGTCAAGTGCCAGAAGCAAAGCATCTCCATTAGTTGCAAAACATCCCCTGATATCAGGATTTTTTGCAAATATATAATCTACAACATCGTCCTCCGTAATCTCTTCCGGACTGATTTCTTCCTGCGTCGTCGTATTCTCAGTCGTATCCGCATCTAACTGATACGTTCCTGCATTGATCTCAGCTGCGATCGTCTGCTGCATCTCTCCCAGCTGATCCATATGATATACGCTGACCACCGACATCTCCGGATGATTCGTCTGGATTTCCTCCGTAAATGCACTTTCACGGGCGAGTGCCGCCATGGATTTGGAGTCCTGTACAAACAGAACAACTTTCCCCTCATCATCAACTGCTTCCGCAAGCTTTATAGCCGCTTCTCTGGCTGCCGCCTCGTTGTCTGTTGAAACGGTCGCCATCACCCCCTGATAATCACTTCCGGAGTCAAATGCCACGATCGGAATATCATTATCTGCAGCCATATCAAACTGTACTTCACACGCCTTTGCGTCTGCAATAGAGATTCCAACAGCAATTGGAGATCTGTCGATATCCAGTTCCTCATCCAGTATATTCACCTGCTCATCTACGTCATCTGCAACTTCCGGTGCATTATAGGATGCTTTTACTTTATCCTTTCCTGTATATCCCAGATTCTCATTGATATCTGCGACTGCCTGAAGCACTCCTTTTTCCACCTCATCCCAGTAAGTGCTTCCCTTTGCCTTCCCGATGATGGATATATAGGAACCTTTTTCCAGATTCAGTCCATCTACATTGTTGTAAGCAGCCGGTTCTATCAGATCCAGCTTTCCCTGGTATTCTTTCTCTTCTTTTTCTACATTCTGTTCTTCTTTAAGCTTTTTTTCTTCCTCGGTTTCCTGCGGTGTCGACTGACAAGCACTGACAAGCATCATGGCACTCAACAGGACTGCTATCATTCTGCTTTTCTTTTTCATTCTGATTAACTCTCCCACATCTTTTTATTCTTATCCTGTTCTAAACCGTACATATGGTCTGTTTACATATTACCTCAATACACTATACACCAAAACAGTGAAGATTTGTTGAAATTTTTCTTAATTTTTCATACCATTTTCAACATCAATCCAGTTTTCTATATCATCTGTATCTTCAAAAATGCACTGTCTCCTCTTGTATAT
>NZ_JAFBIZ010000145.1 GCF_021531995.1 Faecalicatena contorta | reverse complement strand
TAATAATGCAGCGGGACTTTTGGCAGATAAAAATCATTTTTCAGGAATTGATATTGTTAAGTTCGGTGAGAATATCAGTATTATTCAAAAAAGAGTAACGTTTGAACATATATCGGTTTTAGAAATATATGAAAAAGCACTTGCTGTATTTAGAGATTATTACCAATATGAAGTAATACAGGGGGCTGACAGAAAGATGGTAGAGAAAATACCGGAAGCAGCTTTCAGAGAAGCAATTGCAAATGCTTTGATTCATAGGGTATGGGATATTAATTCACACATCAGAGTTTCTATGTTTGATGATAGAATAGAAGTAGTGTCTCCTGGTGGATTGCCGGCTGGAATAACGGCAGAAGAATATTTATCAGGTAAACTATCTATTTTAAGAAATAGAAATCTTGCAAATGTATTTTACAGACTGGGATTAGTAGAGATATTTGGAACAGGAATTACACGAATCAAACAACTGTATGCAGAGAGTTTGATAAAACCAGAATTTGAAGTGTCAGAAAATGCTATAAAAATTGTACTACCGATATTTGAAACGAATGTCAATTTAACCGAAGACGAAAAAGTGATTTACAAATTTTTAAGTAAGACGATACTGAAACCAATAAGTGAAATTGCACCATATGTCTCATTTGGCAAATCAAAAACAACACAATTACTGAAAGCTATGGAGAAAAAGGGTGTGATTGCAGTTGAAGGAAAAGGCAGAGGAACAAAATATATCATTAAGTGATTGAGAACATAGAGGGTTCAAATTACACAATCTTTCAATAATTAGAGGCACAAAAAATGGTAACGACTGATTTATAGCCGTTACCATTTTTGATATTAATCTTCACCGGTTTTATCCTCTTTTATCCCATTGCCTTTGGTCATTGGAATATAATCGTATTTTGGAATGAAATTTACAGAGTTACTTTTATTATATAATTTATAATACTGTAGGAAAATACGTTCCATAATTTGTGGTATCTGGTCTTTATCAGGTTCGAACAGCGCCGGCAACCAGTGCCAGATCTTTGTCTGTAACGGAATCGGACAGAGTGTTTTGTTCCATTTGATGATAGAAAAAGAAATTACCTTTTCCGTTCTGTTTGACATAATAAAGCGCCTTGTCTGCTTTGGTATAACATTCTACGAAAGAATTCCCTTTTTCTGTCAGACAGAGACCAGCAGAAATGGAAGTATATTGTAGCTCAGGATCCTCAGATTTGATTGCCTGGAATTTTTGCAACAGCTGCTTCATGATTTCAGAAATCATTTCTTCCGAAACATCAGGAACAAACAGCAGAAATTCATCGCCGCCAAGTCGACAGATGATGGAGTCGCTGTCGCCTGAACCTGCAGGCCGGATTTCTTCAGACAACAGATGACCAAGTAATCGAAGTGCCCGGTCACCGGCCTTATGTCCATAAATATCGTTAATCTTCTTTAAATTATCCATATCCAGGAAAATCAGACAGCCATCATGCTCCTGCATAAGCTGTGCCACCAGTTTCTCACCGCGGTTCCTCATTCTCAGCACCGATTACCGTATGTTCTTTAATGACATTGTATTCTTCCGGTGTCAATCTGGTCGGTTTGTTTAAAATGGAATCAGGAATTCCGATCTTTCCAATATCATGTAGATGTGTAGCCAGTTTTAAATGTCGGATATCTTCCTTCTTCCAACCCAGTTCACTTGCAATCAACGCGGCGTATTCGGCAACTCGGTGGGAATGTCCACGGGTGTATTCATCCTTGGCATCCAGTGTCATAGATAAAGTCTGCATTAATTGCAGAGAAATCTGTTCTGTTTGTTTTTGCCTTGCCAAAAATTCTATGACCGCTGGTATCATATTTTGTGCGAAGTTCTCCGTTGATATAGAAACTGATATCTTGTAGTGAAGAACGAATCGCCAGGGTACTCTCCCGGAAGTCTTCAGGTAGTGTTGTGGTGATCACCATCGATTCTTCCGGCGAGACATCATAATGACCGGGTACAGAGATTTTTTCACTGCTGCCATCTGGTTTTTTCCAGGTAAACGTGCCGGAATAAATGATGTTCTCTGGCTTCGCTCCGGCATCCCGTTCATCCGGTCCGAACAATTGAATGCCGATGAACCACATAAGGATAATGCTTATAAGTATGTAGTAGAAGGGATAATTCTCATTATGAGAAGTTGGACGGAATTGAGCGTTGTATTGACGATGAGATTCCGTTTGAGATTCCGGAGAGTTGGGCGTGGACATCTGTTGGAGAAGTGTGTAGCAATATCCAGTATGGTTCCTCACAAAAATCTTCTTCAATCGGAAAAATTGCTGTGTTAAGAATGGGGAATTTACAAAATGGACGAATCGTATTGGATAAGTTAGTTTATACCTCTGATTTAAAAGAAATCAAAAAATATCCATTAGAGTATAATGATCTACTATTCAACCGAACTAACAGCAAAGAGTTAGTTGGAAAGGTGGCAATCTATAAAGGTGAAATTCCAGCCATTTATGCCGGATATTTAGTGCGTGTGCATCCAATTTTAATCGAGAGTGATTACCTCAATTACGTAATGCAATCACAGTATTACTGGATTTATTGCCAAAATGTCCGGAGTGATGCAATAGGGCAATCTAATATAAATGCAGAAAAACTTAAACATTTTATATTCCCACTTCCTCCATTACAAGAGCAAAAAAGAATTGTTAATAGCATTTCTCGTATATTTTCAAGAATTGAATTCTTGTAAGACAAAAGGCATACACTTCAAAATAATCCAAAGTATATGCCTTTCCCATTACCAGTTTATAATCGTATCTACAATTTCACGTTGTTCAGTGGATGTTTTGCGGAGATAAATACGGGTAGTTTCAATGCTTTCATGCCCCATGAGATCAGCAAGAAACGCTATATCATTACAACGTTCCAAGAAACTTTTTGCAAATCTGTGCCGGAATGAATGAGGATATACAACCACCGGATTGATATTATATCTTACTGCTAATTTTTTCAGTTGTCCAGAAATGCCATGAGTGGTAATACGCTCGCCATACTTGTTCAAAAAAATGAAGCCGCTTTCTTGTTGCTTTTCAGTCAACCAAGGAAGGGCTTCTTTTTGCAATTCTTTAGGAATATAGATTCTACGTAATTTTCCACCTTTGGAGTATAAGTCAAGATGCCCCAATTTAACATGTTCAGCCTTGATCTGAATCAATTCACTGACTCTGGCTCCCGTGGCGGCAAGGAAACGAATTACGAAGTACCAAAACATTTCATCATCCTTTTTCAGACATTCATCCCAAGCTTCTGGCTTAAGATCATCGTCAGCATCGGACGGACCATTGCCCCCATGGCCGTCACAAAGCGTCCGAAGCATAAGACATAGTTTTCTTTTCTAAGACCTTTGTATTGTGAAATTAGATTCATGATACGTTTTCCCTTTGCATATTCCCCAGTTTCAAACTACTAATAATATACAATGCGGGCACTTTTTTGTCTATCTTATTCCGTCGGGTTTCAGCAAAAAATGGTGGTTGATTGAAGCCGGAAAATGATGTATCTTAGTACTTAGGAAATAGCAGTTGTAAGGGGATTATGACTGAGCGAAAAAGGAGAATATGATGAAATCAGAAGAGGTTATGAGAATACTGGAAAATGCCATCCGTATCGGAAAAGGTGTGATCCGGTATGGAAGTGTTGCATCGTATATTCCGGAGCTTGCCAAGGCAGATAAGAATAAACTGGGAATCTGCCTTTACACAATAGACGGCAATCAATTTGAGACCGGAAATACAGAAGATAGATTTACGATACAGTCCATTTCCAAAGTAATGGCACTGTGTCTGGCACTGGAAACATTTGGAGCAGAGTTTGTGTTTAATCATGTTGGTGTGGAGCCGTCAGGGGAGGCTTTTAACTCACTGGTAGAACTGGATAACCGAAGTAACCGGCCCTTTAATCCGATGATCAATTCTGGAGCAATCACGGTTGCGAGCCTGCTTGTAAACCACTATTCCATCGAAGATATGCAGAAGTATATGCAGGACGTATGTGAAGATCCGGAGATTGCAGTAGACGAAGCTGTATTTCAGTCTGAGATGGCGACTTGCGCAAGAAATAAGGCGATTGCCTATCTTTTAAAAAGTAAGGAGATCATTGATACCGATGTAGAAGATAGTGTTACCTTTTATACAAAGATGTGTTCCATGTCGGTAAATGCAAGAGATCTGGCAATGTTCGGTCTTTTGCTTGCAAATGACGGAGTGCAATTATCTACCGGAAAACGTCTGATCTCATCTCAGACTGTACGGATGGTACAGACCATTATGCTCACCTGCGGGATGTATGACGGATCAGGTGAATTTGCGTTAAGAACAGGAATTCCGACTAAGAGCGGAGTCGGCGGCGGCCTGCTTAGCGTATCGAAAAAGAAAATGGGAATCGGGATCTACGGACCGTCTCTTGATAAAAAAGGAAACTGTATCGCAGGCTGCGAATTGTTGGGATATATTTCAGAAGCACTGCATCTTCACATCTTTGATACCAGAGAGTGGAAGGTAGAAGAATAAAAAAAGACGATACTGCAGAACTCCCTTAGCATGTGGTTTTGCAGTGTCGCTTTTCTTTTATCCGCTTATTTTTCAGAGGATGGAAGACAATTTCCATCTTTAACAATGGTTGGTTCTTTTCCTGCAATCATGGTTACCATGTATCCATTTTTCCAAAATTGATTGCAACGACTTTTCCTTTTTTCGTATGGAAAATCTGAATAAGGATATTTTTTGAAGTCGGTTTGTTCTTAAAATAGTTGCTTGGTCTGCTGTTCCCGGTAGGAATCGCACCATTGCCGAATGTATAGCGCGGTTTTGCATTTTTATCTGCACTTTCCAGATAAATAAGTACTTGTCTTGCAACTCGCCGGCTGAATGTATTGACCTCGGTCTGATCTTTGGGATTCCTTTGAAGAGCATTTAGTGCACCGTTTGATATTCTTCCGAGCTTTGTCATCTTTTCGCCGCCGATTGTGGAGGTAAACTTGCTATTTTGTATATTCAAATCCTGCTAACTTAGTTACAAATGCAACATTGCCTAGGTAGCACCATTCCCAATTTCTTGGAATTTCAAAAGGCAATTTATCATCAATGCAAACTTCCTCAGAACCATGCTTTTCATAATGAGAATTATCAGAGAATAGATATTAAAACAAATCTGCAATGAAAGCTAACAAATTGACATCGTTTTCCATAAAATCAATTCTGCGATAAAAACATACCGTCTAGACAGCTATTTTTTAAGCTATTATCCAAAAGACATATAGTATATAGGCTCGAATGGTGAAAGTGCCCATTTGGGCCTATTATTGTATAATTTAATACGTTACAACCAGAGCAAGATCCACCCGTGTATTACAGTATTGTCATTTTGACAATTTTGTATTACTTACGAGTAGCGGACTTGATGGGGATTACGTCCCCATACCCACGTGAAAATATAATTGCTGGCAATTACATTTTAGCAGATATGCAGGCATATCTGAATAAGCGTCATAGACAACAAAATAAGGAAATTTTGATAAGGCATTCACCTGGAATAGGTGAGTGTTTTTTTGTTTTCAAATATTCAATTAACCGAAAAAATAAAAAAATTTTCATCAGGGGGCTGTAAAAATGCCTCTCAGCGTTTCGTTTTATGTAACGTCGTTATGGTCGTGCATGGAAGAGAATACGTGATAAGTATGCTTCGGAGCATCCGTTCTGTGAGCTGTGTTTTGAACGTGGACTTGCAGTTCCGGTGGAAGAGATTCATCACAAGAAGCCGTTGAGTGAAGGTGGCACACATGATCGGAGTAATCTGATTGCGTTGTGCAAGCCGTGTCATTCACAAATTCATGCGAAGCGTGGAGATCGTTGGAAATAAGGGTTCCCACGAAGCAGGCTTCGTGGGAAGAGGACGAGCAGCGGAATGAGCGAGCTTTTGTGCTTGCATGAAAGCGAGAGATATGAAGCTTGTGAGGACGACGTAGGGGGTATCGAAATCTCTACAGGCCTGTCTTCTATAGAACGGCGGGTGGGTGTTGCGTGTGCAGTCGCGAAATGGAAGATGGGGGTAGCTCACTGAAAATCCATTGACAAATCGTGAAATGATTATTAT
>NZ_JAFBIZ010000144.1 GCF_021531995.1 Faecalicatena contorta | reverse complement strand
GTTTTGTGTTCTGAAAACAATATAACACAATAGATGTAGGTTGTGTATAGTCCTAAAATACATAATTTAGTGGAAATATTGTGCTTGAAGCACATTTGTGATAGTATGTTGGATAAGATATAAGATGTCAGGGCGATTGTAGAAAGATGGAGGTGAGAACATGGCAGTTGAATTGGAAAATCTGTATGCAGATCTGGATGAAAAATATGAAGTGACATTGCGTACCAGTTCCTGTTTTCAAAAGATGATCGGTTGGATACATATGGTGGAGGATACGGATTTTGCTCCGTTTTTGCATGGAGATGAGCTGGTATTTAATTCCGGACTGAATTACGTCTCGGAGGAATGGCTGAAGAATTTTATAAAAGTGTTGAATCAAAAACATTCCGGAGGACTCATCATTGCACTGCGGGACGGACTGGATATATCTCAGGATATTATTACATATTGCAACGAGATTGAATTTCCACTTTTTTCTGCCACATGGAAGACACCGTACATTGATATTATGCGAAGCTTTTCCGTTATTCTTCTCAGAAATGAGCAAAAACAGACCAATCTTAGTACGGCGTTGAAGAATGCGATTTTCTTTTCGGATAATGAAAAATTATATGTTGGTCTTTTGGAAGGAAACGGATTTTTTCGTGACCTGAATTACAATATTATTATCTTAAGCTGTAATGTATATAATACAGAACGAGGCAATGAAAAACTGGCTCAGATCCAACGGGGGATTCATCACATATTAAAAAAACAGGTCGTATATGAGGAAAACAATCGTCTGGTCATACTTACTACCGGATATTCAGAAAAGGAATTACTGGAAATATTTCAGAAGATCTGTGAAAAAGATGACAACATCTACGTGGGAATAGGGACAACCGTCAGGGATATCCGGGAAATCTATAAATCTTACGAACGTGCATATACAGCGTATCAGCTGACAAAGGCTCCGATCAAAAAGAATATACTGGCATATGAGGAGCTTGGAATCTATAAGATTCTGTCCGATGTAAAGGAACCGGAGATCTACCCGAGGTTTGTCGATGAGGTACTGGGAAATCTGATAGAATATGATGAAAAGAATGGAACAGATTATGTAAAGCTTCTGGAGATATTTTTTATGAAGGAATGTAACATTGTGGAGACGGCAAAGGCAACATTCTGCCATAAAAATACGATGGCATATAAGATAAATAAGATCAAGGATATAATGGGCCTTGATATCACAAAAAACAAGAACAGAGCCAAGATCATGGTGGCTTACTATATCATCCGTGCAAGAATCGGACTCCCGGATGCAAAATAGAAATCGTAATCCTGAAAACTTGTTCTGCGGTCGCCTTCCGGTATCGGAAAAGGCGACCGCATTTTAAAAACTAAGTTTTCAAGTATTTACACTGGCTGTGGAACCATGAGTGAACAGCCAAAATTCCACCACCATGAGAAAGATTCGTCTAATTCGACAGCAGTATACAGGGGATCCCCGTTTTCCAGCATTCCGGTTCTGTTGAATCCGGAATGATTCATGGATCTGGCGAATAATCCGGCACGTGCACCGCTCCTGCTGCATCCAAACCGGGAAGCAACGGAGATGACTTCCGGATTCGCGTACATGTGGTCGCAGTATCCGGTGGAATCACTTCCGACGACATCTGGGCAAGGGATGAAACCATATCCCGGAACAACCTGAAGTGTTGCGTAATAATTACCCTGAGGAAGTGTGCAGCCGGTATCCACGTAACTCTCGCCGGTGAGGTCAAACCTGTAATCCGGAGAAACCTTCAGACGTCCATATACAAGAAGGGTATAAGGATCTCTCTGCCAGAGCATGTTTGTTCCAAGTACGGTAGAGTGGAATATATTCGAATAGGTCTTTTCGTCTGCTCCACCATAAAACTGTGAGCTCAGGACCGGCTCGGGAATGGTTCCCCAGTGTCCGGAATGATCGGAATCTGCTGTGTAGCTTTTTGACATTCCGGTGCCGTAGGACGCCTGAGTGTCTGTGCTTTTCGAGAGCATAACAGCAATGTCTGTCAGTACATTGGCAAGAGCGCCCCCAAAGAACAGGCTTCCGGCAGAAGCACGAAGAACGGCCAGATATTGTGCCTGTGTATCCATATCAACGCCATCCCGGTTCTGGGTGTGATGGCCGGTGATGGTACCGGCACTGTACTGTCCGGCAATGCTGCGAAGACGGCCGCGGGCATCCTTATATCCATAGAACATGGGGATCAACATATAATCACGGATAGTGCCGCGAACGTTGAAACCAATTGGCTCAAAATCATCGGAAATCTTCTGGTCGCAGAAGTAGACATAACGGTCATGCCCGATGCAGTAAGTGCAGGTATAAATAAGCTTTGCTACAGCCATGGCATTTCCTTCGTACTCCAGATTGGCTACATCCGATGGCTCGTTGGAACCGGCTTTTTTTGTATAATCCGTTGGATCAAGATAATAGTCAATGTGACCATCCCAGTCACACATCACAGGAGTATTGGCTTTCAGCCATGGCCAGTCCCTCCAGGATCCATAATCGACACAGTGCCTGGTAAGGTCTACCTTCAGAGGGGTGTAGTCTGCATTTTTTCCAAGATACTCCACGCGGGAAGCGGGATTCAGATCAGAAGCCTCATGAATCACCATTCCATATACAGGAGTGTCGGTGAGAAGGCTCTGTTCCACTACTTTTTGCACACTTTTGTGCATAACTTCAGGTTCTTTCATTGATAAATCCTCCTTTATAGTAATTGTAAGCCTGTTAGTATGATCAGACCGATGAAGATGGTGATGATTGCGAATACGGTGGAAAATATAATGATGCTTCCGGCCAGCCTGGAATCACTGTTCATCTGTTCGGCAAAGCTGTAGCAGGATACGGTAGCCGGTGCGGCGAACTGGGCAAACAGGCAGGCGAGGGACATACTGCGAAAGCCCAGTAATACTGCACCTGTAACGAATATGGCCGGAACAATGACCAGCCGGGAGAAGACTCCGATCATGATCAACGACTTTTCGTCGGCAACATTTTTAAAATCAAGCTGTACACCGATTGCAAGTAAAGAAAGAGGAATTGCCATAGCACCGATGTCCTGAAGGGGATCCAGAACGGGTTCCGGGAACGGAAGTCCACTGCAGTTATACAGGACTCCGGTGATCACTGCGATGATAAACGGATTCTTTATTACTTTGAGAAGGGTCTGTCTGATACTTAAGTCGTGGTTTTGTTCCTGATCCAGGTGATTCAGTATTACAATGGAGAGTGTCGTGACGGTGGGGGATATAAATGCTGTCAGCATTGCCGCAAGGGCTATCCCCTCCGGGCCAAACAGTTGTCCGGTGATATAAACAGCGAATAACAGAATGTCGGAGCGGAAAGTTGTCGTAGTCAGAGCACCCTGTTTTTTCTTATCTGTCAGTTTCCCGAATATGAGATATCCGGTGGCTGCCATAATAAGGATACTTCCGACAGAATACAGCACCAGCTTCAGGTTGAATAATGTCCTCAGATCAGCAGTAACCGTGCTGGTAAACAGCAAAAGCGGAAAGCCGAGAATGTAATTCACGTGATTGGCTTCTTCTACAAAACGATCTCCCAGGAGGTTTCGTATTTTCAATACGTAACCGATTACGATAGTGATTAAAATAGGAAGTACGGTTGAAATACAGTCAGATATTGTAAACATCTGCATGGGTAAAACACCTCAATTCTCATTGGTTGCAGAACTTTTTCCTGCTTTTTTATATTTTCGCATCTTCATGTTTAAAAGTCAACGAAAAAATAGTATGTTTACCGGTTAACGAAACTGATAAACGGAAAAATGGAAAAAATAAACAAAAATTGAGATTAAAAAATATAAAAAACTAACAAAAAAGATAAAATTAATTGATTTTCGTTGAACATAAAGATTAAGTCTGCTATTATAGGGACATGGAGAAACCGGTTAACAAAGAAACACGTTAACAAATAAGAACATGGAGAAAAGGAGCAGGACATGATGAATCGCGTGAAATTATACAATGGAACGTCAATTCCGGAAATTGGTTATGGCACATGGAAAGCACCACGTGCGGAGATCACGATCAACGCTATTAAAGATGCTATGTTGTGTGGATGTAATCATATTGACAGTGCAACAAGATATGGGAACCAGGTATATGTCGGACAGGGGATTGCAGCGGGACTTGAAGCAACGGGCTGGAAGAGAGAAGATATCTTTGTAACTTCCAAGTTATGGAATACCGTTCGCGGATATGACGAGACCCTGGAGGCTTTCAACCAGTCTATTACAGATCTTGGACTTGATTATGTTGACCTTTACCTGATTCACTGGCCGGTGCCGAGTACTTTCCGCGATGATTATATTGCAAAGAATGCCGAGACATGGAGAGCGATGGAAACACTTTACAACGAAGGGAAATGCAAAGCGATCGGTATCTCGAACTTTAAGGTTCACCACATTGATGAACTGATGCAGACAGCAAAGATAAAACCGATGGTAAATCAGCTGGAATTCCATCCGGGCTGCGGAGTTGCTTTAAAAGAAGATATTGAGTACTGTGAAAAGCTTGAAATTGTTGTAACTGGTTACAGCCCTCTGGCGAACGGAAGAATTTTTGAATTCCCACAGGTAAAAGCGATTGCAGATAAGCTGGGAGTATCCGTATCACAGCTTTGCATGAAATACGCACAGCAGAAAAACGTGATTCCGATCTTCAAGAGTGTGCATAAGGACAGAATCCTTGAGAATATCAATCTGAACTTTACGATCAGTGATGAAGATATGGCACTGATCGATGCACTGGAAGAGCCGGGACTGCTGAATGACAGCGATCACACCACATTTGGCGAGGATACACCGCCGGTATTTTGAGCAATTTATAAAGTAACAGATGACATCTTAGTGTAATGACAAGGCGCGCGGGAACTGGAAAAATGTTGAAAATGCCGGAATGGAATGTTAGAATTGTCATAGAAGTTTTTGAAGTTATCCAAGGAGCAGATGACAATGAAGAAAAAAGTGACAATCCAGGATATCGCAGACGCGGTTGGATATTCTAAGACGACCGTTTCCAGATATATTAATGGGCAGACGAATATGATGAGTGCCGAGACGGCGAATCGAATTAAGAATGTGATTGAATTGCTGGACTATCATCCCAGCGAACTGGCGAGAAGCCTGAAGACGAAAAAGACCTATACGGTCGGGGTAATTGTATCAGATATCGCTTCTCCGTTTTCATCCGCAGTGGTTGCAGGAACGGGAGAGATTCTTGAGAAGAATGGTTATGTGCCGCTCTTTATTAACTGCCATGAGGATCCGGCAAAGGAAAAGATTGCGATCTCAACACTCGTAAGCAAGGGTGTGGATGGTCTGATTGTTAATACGACTTCCCCGGATAATGATTTCCTGTATGGATATCAGAATCAGGGAATTCCGATTGTGTTATGTGACAGAAAATTGCGTAACTATAATATGGATATTGTGGGGGAAGATAACGAAGAGATTATCTCCGTGCTTGTGCATCATCTGAAGGAACAGGGATATACAAGAATTGCACTGATGACCCAGGAAAATCTGCAGAGTAGTGCGAAAAATATTCGAAAAAGCAGTTTCCTGCAGATTATGGATGAAGAATTTGGATATGATGCATATGCAGATATATACCTTACAAAGGAGGAGACGGTAAGCAGCGTCAGTGAATGCGTGAAAGCATTTATGAAGACTGTGAAAAAAGGAGAGGTTCCGGCCGTGATTGGCGCAAATTCAGTTATGACTATGCTGGCATTTCGGGCGATTAAGAATCTTGGATATATCATGCCGGATGATATCGGTCTGTGTGGAACGAATTCCTGGTCCTGGAACGAAAGTACGATATGGATGGATATGCTCAGGCCGACGGTCAGCTGTGTGATGATCCGTGGATATGAGATCGGACAGAAGTGTGCGGAGAGGATTCTGGAGAAGATTGAAGAACCTTCCGGAGAAGTGAAGACAGTCTGGGTAAACACAGATTTCGTGCAAAGGGAGTCTACACTAAGGAAAAAATAGCAATTATAAAGATAAAAAATAAAAACATAATTTTTTTTAAAGAAATCGAAATCGGTTACACTTTGATAGACAATTAAAATGATTTTT
>NZ_JAFBIZ010000143.1 GCF_021531995.1 Faecalicatena contorta | reverse complement strand
ATATTTTTTCCGGCAATCAGACATACTAATTTTGAATTCAAAAAAGGGGGAATTTATTATGGCCGAAATATCTGTACTTGACTTACAAAATCTCCGCCATCTGATCGGCGGATATGACACCAGCCACTGTAAAATGCAAGATTATGCTTCTCAGGCAAAAGACCCGGAAGTCAAAAAACTTTTCCAGGATGCCGCCGAATCCGCCATGAAAAACAAACAGGATTTGATGAAATTTTTATAGGAGGTTCTGATATGTTAGACGAAAAAACAATGGTCAGTGACGCTCTGGCAGGCGTCAACGGAGAACTCGTCCGCTATGGAGAGATGATCTCTCAGACAGAAAACAAGGAGTTAAAACAGTGCCTGAAACAGATCCGCAATCAGTGTGAAATGTCTCAGGAACAACTTTATCAGATTGCGAGAGAAAAGAGCTATTATGTTCCTGCCGAAAAAGCAACACAGCAGGAAATCAATCATGTAAAATCCGTTCTTGCAGGATTATCCATGAAATAATATTATATTTTTCAAAAAGCAGCAATTATGCAGAAAATTTGTAATAATTGCTGTTTTTTATTTACATTTCTCAATGTATATGCTATAATTTAGACAATCTAATTATATTCTTAGTACTTTTTTCAGTACTTCGTTCGTAAAGCATTTTTCAAATTTTTACAATTTTCCCAATTGGTTGATTTTTATATAGTACTGTTATGTCCTTTTTTTGCATGGAATCTATCCACTTTCAGGATGATTTCTATCCTTCACACTTCTGCACGTTCTGTGCTTTATATAACGCGCTGCCAGATCTTCTTCTGCCAGCGCTTTTTTCTGAAGATTTTTACATCTATCCGTCCTGTTGTTCCGCGTTCAAATGTCCCTTCACAACATTTGGACTGATAAAATGTTCCAGGGCGTATTTCCATAAAACCTCTGATCCTTTGTGTGTATTTTTATTTCTTCCCATCACCTGGTCCAGATGAACATTATGCTCCTCCCATGCTTTTCCATCTGTAGCATCATTTAACATGATCGGCTGAAGGTTGTCCATTGTCCTTGCAAATCTCGCTTCCTTCGATTCGCAGGTCTCAAATTCTTCCCACAAATCCTTCATTTTCTTTCCCTGATCCTCCGGAAGCATGCCAAAAATTCTCTCTGCTGCTTTTTGTTCGCGTTGCCTCTGCGTTTTTTTAGCTTCCTCATCATAAGCATACGTATCCCCGGCATCGATTTCAACAATATCATGAATCAGAAGCATGGTCACCGTCTTCAACACATCTATCTCTTCATTCGCATACTCACTCAGCAGGATCGTCATGATCGCCATATGCCATGCGTGTTCCGCATCATTTTCCTTACGTTCTCCATCCGTCAGATAAGTCTGACGGCCAATAAACTTCTCCTTGTCAATTTCCCTGATAAAACTAAACTGCTGATCTAAACGCTTCATAATCACTTTCCTCCTTTAACGTGATAAAAAAGGGACGGGGAATTTTTAAAAATCCTCCGTCCCTTTTTTATCGTTTTAACGTTATGCAGTCTTTGCAAATTGTGAATTATACAATTCTGCATAAAATCCGTTCTTTTTCAACAATTCTTCATGATTGCCCTGTTCTACGATGTCTCCCTCCTTCATGACGAGTATCAGATCTGCATCCCGAATCGTCGACAACCGATGCGCGATGATAAAACTGGTTCTTCCCTCCATCAAGGTGTCCATCGCCTTCTGAATCTGTATCTCCGTTCTTGTGTCCACGGAACTGGTAGCCTCATCCAGTATCAGTATCTTTGGATCTGCCAGAATTGCTCTTGCAATGGTAAGCAGCTGCTTCTGTCCCTGAGAAACATTGCTTGCTTCTTCATTCAGTTCCATATTGTAGCCTCCCGGCAGTGTCTGAACAAACCGGTGGACACGCGCTGCTTTTGCGGCTTCCACAACCTCTTCATGTGTTGCATCCAGTTTTCCGTACCGGATATTATCCTCAATGCTTCCCTTGAACAGCCAGGTATCCTGCAGGACCATACCGAACATCTGACGGAGTTCTTCCCGGTTAAAGTCGCGGATATCATGACCATCCACTTTGATTGCGCCATGATTGACATCATAAAATCTCATTAACAATTTTACCATAGTTGTCTTTCCGGCGCCAGTCGGACCTACAATTGCAATCTTCTGACCCTGTTTGATTCCGGCACTGAAGTCTTTGATGATAATATGATCCGGATTGTAACCAAACTGAACATGATCAAACTCTACATTCCCTTCCAGTCCCTCTATCGATACCGGATCAGGAACAATCTGCACTTCCTCAGGTTCCTCCAGGAATTCAAATACCCTCTCCGAAGCTGCCGCTGTAGACTGCAGCATATTAGCCACCTGTGCCACCTGCTGAATCGGTTGTGTAAAATTCCGGACATACTGTGTAAATGACTGTATATCCCCTACTTCAATCGCCTGTTTCATTGTCAGGACTCCGCCGAGAATAACGACACCGGCATAACCGAGATTGCCGACAAACTGCATGATTGGCATCATCATTCCTGACAAAAACTGGGATTTCCACGCGGACTGATACAACATTTCATTATCTTCATCAAATACCCGGATTACATCTTCCTCTTTATTAAATGCCTTGACAATATTATGCCCTCCATAGACTTCTTCCACCTGTCCGTTTACATGTCCCAGATATTCCTGCTGATTTTTAAAATATATCTGAGAGTTCTTTACAATCACGGATATCATTCCCATAGAAATCGGAAGGATTAAAAGTGCGACCACCGTCATCAGAGGACTGATACTCAACATCATAATCAATACACCTATGATCGTTGTAATCGAGGTAATGAGCTGCGTTGCACTTTGATTCAGACTCTGGCTCAGAGTATCCACATCATTGGTAATTCTGGACAACACTTCTCCGTGTGTCATCTTGTCATAATAATTCATCGGCAGACGATTGATCTTTTCTGAGATCTCTTTTCGCATACGATACGTCAGCTTCTGCGAAATTCCCGTCATGACATATCCCTGTATAAAGGAAAACGCTGCACTGGCCATATATAAGCACAAAAGAAACAGAAGAATCTTTCCAATCTTTTCAAAATCGATTCCACTTCCTCCGGATACTTTTCTTACCAGTCCGTTAAATATTTCTGTAGTAGCCTTTCCAAGCACTTTCGGACCAACAATGTTGAAGATCGTGCTTCCAATGGCAAATACACAGACAAAGAATAACGCCACTTTATATTCTGCAAGATATCCTGCCAGTTTTTTCATCGTACCCTTAAAATCCTTTGCTTTCTCAGTTGACATATGTTTTCCATGTCCCATACCTTTTGCCATATTAGACCACCTCCTTCATATCATTTTCCAGTTCCTGCTCCGACATCTGCGAAGAAGCAATCTGATAATATGCGTCACAGTTTTTCAGCAGTTGTTTGTGAGTTCCTTTCCCTACGATCTGTCCGTCCTCCAGAACGATGATCTGTTCTGCATGCAGAATAGTACTGATTCGCTGTGCGACAATCATAACCGTACTGTCTGCCGTCTTTTCTTTTAATGCTGCCCGCAGTGTTGCATCTGTTCTGTAATCAAGTGCAGAAAAACTGTCATCAAAGATATACACATCCGGATGCTTTGCAATCGCTCTCGCGATCGATAATCGCTGTTTCTGACCTCCGGATACATTAGATCCTCCCTGTGAGATTGCACTGTGATACTGTTTCTTCTTCTGTTCAATAAACTCTGCTGCCTGTGCGATGGAAGCTGCTTCCACCATCTCTGCTTCACTTCCTTTTGGATTACCGTACATGATATTAGAAGCAATATCTCCAGAAAACAGGATCCCTTTTTGCGGCACATATCCCAGCTTTTCACGAAGTTCATGCTGAGACACTTCCCGGATATCCTTACCGTCAATGGTAATCTTTCCTTCTGTCACATCATAAAATCTGGGAATCAGATTCACAAGCGTTGATTTTCCACATCCTGTACTGCCGATAAACGCAGTTGTCTCACCTGGTTTTGCAGTAAAGGATATATCATGCAGAACATCTTCATCTGCCCCCGGATATCGGAAAGACACATGGTCAAATACGACTTCACCTTTTCCTTCTTCTGCAAGCCTTTTCGGCTGTTTTGGATCATGTATCATCGTATCGCTCTTCAACACTTCATCGACACGCTCTGCAGACACAGCAGCCCTTGGAAGCATGACAGAAATCATACATATCATTAAGAACGACATGATAATCTGCATGGTATACTGAATAAATGCCATCATATCTCCAACCTGCATTGCTCCATCATTGATACTGTGTCCGCCGACCCAGACGATCAGGACTCCAATCCCATTCATGATAAACATCATCATAGGCATCATCAAAGTCATTGCCCGGTTTACAAACAGATTTGCTTTTACCAGATCCCTGTTTGCCACGTCAAATCGCTCTTCTTCATGCTTCTGTGTGCCAAAAGCACGAATCACCTGAAGCCCTGTCAGGATCTCTCTGCTGACCAGATTCAGACGATCCACCAGTTTCTGCATGATCTGGAATTTTGGCATAACCATAACAAATAATACAGCTACAATTGCGACGATCATTCCAACCGCAAGTGCAATGATCCAGGACATGTCCACATTCGTATGGAATACTTTCCAGATACCCCCGATTGCCATGATCGGTGCATACATAACCATTCTGAGTATCATGACAACAAGCATCTGTATCTGTTGTATATCGTTTGTACTTCTTGTAATCAGCGATGCTGTAGAAAACTTATCAAATTCCCCATTGGAAAATCCTACTACTTTCCGGAACACATCTCTTCTCAGTCCACGGCCTACGCCCGCACCGATCCGGGATGCCATAAGTCCTACCAGAATACTTGCCACCATACCAAGTGCAGCCAGCGCAAGCATCTTTCCTCCTGTATGCAGGACGTAGCGGATCTCAATCTCATCCACGTCCATCCCAATACACTCATATGCATTTCTGATGTAAGATGCAGCTGCCTGCTCAATCATAGAATCCGGCATATCACTTATTTTTTCATCCATCTGCTCTATGACCTGATCCCGCTGTTCGTCTGACATCATACCAAACATATCATATATCGACATCTTGCTTATATCCGGCATCTTCATCTGCTCTTGCATCTGTCCCTGCATCTGTTTTGTCATATCACTGTCAGAATCAAATCCGGTTACAAGAAACATTGGTTTTCCAAGCACGGACGATAATTGTTCCATTTTTTCTTTGTTTTTTTGAACAGAAGATTTTAATTCCATAATGATTCCATCATATCCATACGTTTTTGTCGTCTCAGTATATGCTTTCATTACAATTTCCTGTTCTTTTGACGGAACAAACAAAAGTAGTTTTTCCAGATCTGCTTTTGCAATTGTCTCCGGAACGGTCTCATCGATGCCACCCTGCTGGATTCCTATATTTACAATATCAGAAGTGTATGTCGGCAAAGATAGATCACAAAATGCCTGGACAACCAGAACACAGATCACTGCCACAACCCCTCCGGCATATGGCTTTAAAAATTTCAGTAATTTCCTCATGTTTTGCCTTTCCTTTCTACCGATTTTATAATTTACTCTTTAAAGATGGCTTTGTCACATCCATAATCTCCTGTAGATTCATACCATTAAAATCTCTTGATTCCAGAAGATTCTTCTTCATCTCAGAAAGCAGTCTCCGCATAAAAAGCCTCTCTTCCTGCGACAGACCTTTCAAAGTCAATTCTTCCATCTCTTTTATCACACACTTTACTCCGTCTACACATTCAATGCCTTTTTTGGCAAGCTGGATCCGTATAATCCTCTGATCATTATGATCCGGTTCCCTGAGAACGTAACCCTGATCTTCCATCTTCCTTAATGCAACCGTCATGGATGGCGGTGTGATCCCGATTACCTCTGCCAGTTCCCTCTGGGACATATTCCCTTGACAATGCAGAACAAACAGAATCGCCGCCTGACTCGGTTTCAGCTTTAATTCATCCATACGTCTGATTGCCTGATACTTGGTTAGCTGCATGATCTGAAACAGCAGTACAAAAATCGAGGAATCCTCTATCATATTCATAAAATATATCCTCCTGTAAATGAAACTTTTTATTTGATTAGTTTTCTAACGAATATACTATGCATTATTCCTATAC
>NZ_JAFBIZ010000142.1 GCF_021531995.1 Faecalicatena contorta | reverse complement strand
GCCTTATTAAAGTGCGCCTAAAATGTCCGGTTATCTACATTTCATTCCAGAATTCGTGCTTTGCACGAATTCATCCTTGTTTTGGTTCAGAATTGCGAACAAGCTTAGCGAGTTTCGCAATTACCTAATATTGTAACTGACGTAGCGATACAATTCCAGACAGATTTTAGAGAAGTATGTGTTTATTCTATAGAAAGCTTCCTTTATCCAACGGATGGATGACCGGCTCACTGATGATCATCAGACCATCTACCGGGAGATACATCTGGATTATTTTTTCATATTCTGCAATCCCTCCAATTAGTAATATTGCACAAATTATAGTCTCTAAATTTGTTATATATGTACAATTCAAGGCTTGCGCTTATGAAAAAAGGTGCTATAATATAGCTTATCAAAAATCAAAAGCAAAGGAACCAGAAAAGTTCCAAAGAATGCGATGAAAGGGATACATCACAGGAAGATACCGGAGCACAGAGAGTCGTTAATTGGTGAGAGATGACAGAAAGCCTTCCTGAGACATCACCCTGGAGCATCCTGCCAAAAGCATCAACATTCAAATTGATATGTTGAAAAGTGCGAGTAAGTAAGGACGTTTTCTCTACGTTACCGGAGAGGCTGTTTCATATGACAGATCCAAAAAGAGGGGCCGTTGATTGATTACGGCAAGCAAAGTGGTACCACGGAAAATTCCGCCTTTGCAGTCCAGTATGGACTGCGAGGGCGTTTTTTTATAGATACATATAAAGATGAAGGCTCATAACAGAAATTGAGCCTGACAAAGGAGAAAAGAGGTATTAGGAAATGAGTGGAATCTTAATGATGGTTATCGCCATTGTAGTACTTGGAGGCGCATATCTCCTGTACGGAAAATATCTTCAGAAAAAATGGGGGATAGACCCAAATGCAAAAACACCGGCTTATGAACTTCAGGACGGTGTGGATTATGTACCGGCAGATACCAACGTGGTATTTGGTCATCAATTTGCATCTATTGCAGGTGCAGGCCCAATCAATGGACCAATTCAGGCTGCTGTCTTCGGATGGCTTCCGGTATTACTCTGGATATTAATTGGTGGTGTATTTTTCGGAGCTGTACAGGACTTTGCAGCAATGTATGCATCTGTAAAAAATAAAGGACGTACAATTGGATATATTATTGAAGAATATATCGGAAAACTTGGCAAAAAACTATTCCTGCTGTTCACCTGGCTGTTCTGCATTTTGGTTGTTGCTGCATTTGCAGATGTGGTAGCCGGTACATTCAACGGGTTCGCTACAGATGAATCCGGGGTTGTTTCTAAAGTAGCTGCGAACGGTGCCGTTGCCACAACATCCGTACTGTTTATTATAGAAGCGGTTGCATTAGGCATGATTTTGAAATATGCAAAATTAAACAAATGGGTGAATACAGCAATTGCAATTGTAATGCTTATCGCAGCAGTAGCACTCGGGTTGCAGTTCCCAATTTATCTGAGCCGTGATGTATGGCATCTGATTATATTTGCTTATGTATTAATTGCGTGTGTAGCGCCGGTATGGGCATTGCTGCAGCCAAGAGATTACCTGAACAGTTATCTGCTGATCTTTATGATTGCAGGAGCCGTGATCGGCGTATTTGTATCCAATCCATCCTGTAACCTGAAAGCATTTACCGGTTTCAATGTGGATGGACAGTATCTGTTCCCGATTTTGTTTGTAACGATTGCCTGTGGTGCAGTATCCGGCTTCCATTCTCTGGTTTCTTCCGGTACTGCTTCTAAACAGATAAAAAATGAGAAGAACATGCTGCCGGTATCTTTCGGTGCAATGCTGATGGAAAGTATGCTTGCTATTATTGCACTGATTGCAGTTGCTTCTTTTGCAAAAGGGGAAGCGGCATCCCAGGGTCTGACAACACAACCACAGATATTTGCCGGCGCAATTGCCAATTTCCTGTCAGTTATTGGTCTCCCGCATTCATTGGTATATACATTGATCACTCTTGCGGTATCTGCATTTGCACTGACTTCATTGGACTCTGTAGCCCGAGTTGGACGACTGTCCTTCCAGGAATTCTTTATAGATGAAGATGTTACGGATGACAATATGAGTCCATTTTTGAAAGTTGTAACCAATAAGTATTTTGCAACCATTTTAACTCTGGTATTGGCGTACCTTCTTGCCAAAGTCGGTTACGCAGAAATCTGGCCTCTGTTCGGTTCCGCAAACCAGTTGTTATCTGTACTTGCCCTGGTTGCCTGTGCGGTATTCCTGAAAAAGACAAAAAGACAGGGGGTAATGCTTTGGATTCCTATGGTATTCATGATGGCAGTTACCTTCACTGCATTGGGAATGACAATCATAAAATTATCAAAGGCATTTGTAACAACAGGGTTGAGTCTTGGAAATACAATGCAGCTGATATTTGCAGCATTGCTTCTGGTACTTGGCATCATTGTAGCAATACAGGGTGTTAAAAAACTTATGGAAAAAGAAAACTAAAAACATATCATAATGTATTGTTTGCAAAAACCGCATTCCTTCATGTCTTCTCATGATAGAATGCGGTTACTTATATTCACATATACTTCAGAGCGAGCCAGGGAAAGGATTCTTTTCAGCCTCTTTTTCTCTGCATCCATATGTATACGCAGATACAGATCACCACCGATACAAAAGACCCTGTTGCTGTTGCAAGTCCCATCGGGAACAATGTATTTGGAAAATTCCTGGATGCCAGATAAGCAAGCGGAATCCTCGCACATATGATGGACACTGAGTTATGCAGGAACGAAAACTGCGACAGTCCATATGCACAAAAATACCCGCTGAAGCAAAAATGAATTCCCGCCAGGATGCAGTCCCAGATATATCCATGCATATACTGGGTTCCAAGACGAACCACTTCTGCATGTTCCGAAAACAATCCGATGAAGGACTCTGCTGACAGCTGCATAACGACTGCACAGATGATTCCATAGGCTACACAGATCATAACCGCATACCACAGTGTCTGCTTTGCCCGTTCATGTCTGCCCGCGCCGATATTCTGCGCAGCAAGAGCAGAAACCGTAGATAACATGGAAGACGGAACCAGGAACAAGAAGCTGATCATCTTCTCCACAATTCCTACCGCAGCAGCATCATTTAACCCACGTTGATTTACGATCACTGTAATCACAATAAAAGAGATCTGGATAAATCCATCCTGGAGCGCCACCGGAAGGCCGACCTTCAGCAATTCTTTCATAATCTTTTTCTGAGGTCTGAGATGCTCACGGTTCAGGGTCAGTCCCGTCTTTCTTCGCATAATCATCAGAAGTGACACCACGACACTGATTGTCTGGGACACTGTGGTTCCCAGTGCAGCCCCCGCCGGGCCAAGTCCCAGAGCACCAATAAACAGATAATCCAGTCCTATGTTCGCCACACAGGCAATCGCTACAAAATACATCGGACTTCTGGAATCACCCATTCCGCGAAACACAGAACTGATGATATTATATGCTGTAATAAACGGAATCCCGATAAAGCAGGTGATCAGATAGGATATGGTTCCACGGACTGCCTCTTCCGGAGTGGACATCACTGCTACGATCGGTTTCACCATAATCAGGAGAAGCATCGTAACTCCAACCGATACTCCCAGAAACAGAATGATCGTATTACCGATTGCTTCAGAAGCCTGCTTCAGATTCCGCGCCCCGATTGCCTTGCCGATCATCACGGTCGAACCCATGGCAAGTCCTACGATCATGACCGTCAGCATATGCATCACCTGACTTCCGATCGACACAGCCGTCGTACTGTCCACACCATTAAACTGTCCGATAATAAACAGATCCGCCATTCCATAAAGCGTCTGCAAAAAATAAGATAATAAAAAGGGAAGTGAAAAAGAAAGCATCGTCTTAAATACACTTCCCGTTGTCAGATTCTTTTCCATAATAATTTCCCGATTCCTTTCTTTCGATATTTTACCAGAAAAAAATAGACTCTACAATAATTGTAGAGTCAAGATAATCTTTTTTCATCTTATCGGATAAAATTCGTCGGCTGCATCGGTTCCTTCTGCGGAATGCCATAGGCTTCTTTCCCAAGCGCAATACTCTTGAGCAGAAATGACATGTTACGCGCCAGAGTGCGCATGCTCTGCAGGCCTTCCAGATCCTGCTCTGCTTCCCCGACCTCTCTGCCGTGAATACTGTTCCAGTATTGTCCGGAAGCAACCGGCATGCCGGAAATCGTGAAAAACTTGTTCAGTTCATCAAAGGTAGCGGATAAACCTCCTCTTCTTGCGGCTACCACACTTGCGCCGACTTTCATAGTTTTATCAAAGCGTGTACTGAAAAACAGCCGTGTCAGAAATGCCACAAGTGTTGCATTGGCCGATGCGTAATAAACCGGACTTCCTATTACAAGCCCGTCGCACGCTTCGAACTTCGCTGCAAATTCATTTACCTCATCATCGAATACACATTTCCCGATCTTTGCGCAGGAACGACAGGCAATACAGCCTCTGATATTCTTATTGCCGATATGCACAATCTCCGTTTCAATTCCCTCTTCTGCAAATGTCTTCTCCATCTCATGCAGCGCAATGTATGTATTTCCATTCGCATGCGGGCTTCCGTTTAATAAAATAACCTTCATCGAAAACTCCTTTTATATGTCTGAATTATTTTAATGCTTCTCCATCCCGAAAAGCATTTCCAACTTTTTCTCCCAGCTTCAGATATGTGCTGTGCACCGGATCAAAGGTGATTGCCTGCAGTTTTTCCGGATCGATCATGCCATCTTCGCCCAGAATTCTCTCATCGGCACTTACATTGACAACCTCTCCGATGATATTGCCGTCTTCGGTCACCTTCTCCAGACGGCACTCCAGCGCCATCGGAAGTTCATCAATCAACGGTGCATCTACGAATTCACTCTTCGTTGTATGGAAACCAGAACGTTCCATCTTATCAGCAGTATCATTTGCCGATACGATTCCCACATAATCTGCCGCCACAACATGTGCTGCATCCGCAAAGCTTACAGTAAACGCTTTCTTCGCAAGAATATTCTTTGTCGTTTTATGACTCTCACTCAGGCAAATCACTATATGTTTACTGTCATAGATTCCTCCCCAGGCTGCATTCATAGCGTCTGCCTTTCCTTCTTCATCATAACTGCCGATGATCAGCACCGGCAAAGGATAAAACCATGTTTTCTGTCCAAAATTCTTTCGCATAATTATACACTCCTTCTCTGTTCAAAACTTGTTTCATTCTTGCTGTTCCATACCTCTATTTAAGGTTTTATCGTATAGTGAATATCACTTACAGTATACACTGTAACAAAAGCGTTGGGGTCAGTTTTTCGTAAAAACGACATTAATTTCTGATATTCACTCTTATCTACGATTGTGATAAGCTCTGTATGCTTTTCCATCTTATATGCACCTGTCGTCTCATACAAAGATGCACCGCTGTGAAGATTCACAATGATAAACTCTCTGATTTCTTCCAGCTTATCAGAAATAATACAGACACGCCTTTTGATGTTGTGACCGAAGATAAAATGATCCAGAATCATACCATTAAAGTACGTCCCCAGCAAACTCAGGACAACGACTTTTTTATCATAGAAAAATGCGGAAGAAAGTGCAACGCAAGTTCCCGCGATCGTCATTGCACGTCCGATTTCAATATGCAGATACTGATTCATAATCTTCGCAATAATATCAATTCCCCCGGATGATGCATTGATATTAAACAGCATACTCAGCCCAAAACTCACAACTAAAATATAACAAAGTACATCTAATTCCGGGCTCTCCGTGATGGAAGTATAGTTCGGAAATAAATGCTCGTACACTGCCAGATACCCGGACAGTAATACGCTTCCGTATACGGTCTTAAATCCAAAATCTGATCCACACAGAAAAAATCCCAGAATCAAAAGCACGACATTTAATATCAATGTGATCGTCGAAATATGCAGCGGAACAACGTTGGTAAGCACAATTGCAAGACCCGATATAGAACTTACCGCCGCATGACTGGGTACCAGAAAGAAAAATACCGCTGCCGCAATGATACAATCTGCAACCGTAATGATCAAAAACTCCTTTGGTGAAATAAGCTTTTTCAACTTTAACATAATATTACCCCCGAACCTTAAGGTTTCTCCTTTTCCGTAATTAATTCTATTATACATGAA
>NZ_JAFBIZ010000141.1 GCF_021531995.1 Faecalicatena contorta | reverse complement strand
AGGGAAAGAACAGGCAGAGAAAATATATGACGATATTACAAATAGAAATGAAGAAAAAAACTTTCAGAGAAATCAGGAGGATACGCCGCTTCAGATAGAAAATATTAATCTTGAAGAGATAGAGCAGGTACTATCTGATTCATTAGATGATTTTGAATTAAATAAAACGCCAACCAAACGCAATACAAGGTGGAAGATTATAGGAATAGCAGTGACTATATTTTGGGTCGTTGGTGGACTTGTGTGGAAGTTCCTTCCGGATTTAGTTGAGTCTCGACCTCCAAAACCTGACGTGGTGGGTTCATATAACGGTAACAATATAACTATTGATCAGTTGAATCAATTTATTGAAGTTGAATCAGCAAAAGAACAGGAACATATTTTTTGCCCAACTCATGGATATGATCATTCAAAATGCGATTCCACAGAGGAATGCGAAGTTCATCCTATTGATTCACTTAACGGTTATCAGCAAATGGTTACCAAGCTGGCAGTAGAGAAGATTGTCAATGACTGGGCGGAGAAAAAAGGAATTACAAACCGTGAAGAAGTGCAGCATGGGATGGAGGATTTGCTGAATGACGCTACGGTAGAGCAATATATGGCAGATTTGCATGAAGATAATATTGTTCCGGAATCTATTCCAAAGCTAGAAGTGCAAGAATATTACAATAAAAACCAGAAGGATTTTGATGGCAAGACATTTGAAGAGGTGGAGGATGAAATTCGCCAGACATTGTCGAATCAAAAAGATGAGAGTTTTATAAGTGATTATATTGAAGAGTTGAAAAAAACAGCAGGTCTGCAAGTCAACTTTGAAGTGCTACAAATAGACTCTCCGACGGATGAAGAGATAAAAAACTATTATAATGTTAACCTGGAACAATATCGGACGGAAGAAAAGGCTGAATACAGTGAGTTTAAAATAGCTAAGGAAAAAGCTGACATAGCGAATAAAGCGATACGTAGGATTAAAGGAGGTGAAAGTTTTCAAGATGTGGCGACAGCTTTTTCACAATCAGGGAAAGTGACAAAGGGAACTCTGACAAAAGGGACAGATGACGGTAGTACAAAAGCTGTTATCTGGGAAATGAAGGAAGGGGAAGTCAGCGATCCTATTGTGAATACAGATGGAACGGTAAGTATTCTGAAGCTGGATAAAAAGCAGGCAACCGGGACCAAACCTATTTCAGAGGTTTCGGATAAAATCAAAGGAACCCTTATGCTGGAAAAAATGGATAAAGAATATACAGAAAGAAAAAATGATATGCTCTTTTCTGTTCATAGCAGACGATACACTTTAGGTGAATTCTATACGGAATTCAAAGAACTCTCGGAAGTTTATAGACAGAAACTTTTGACTTATGAATCAAGAAAAAAACTTGTAGAGCAAATCATTGCAAAAGAACTCTTACTTGAAAAAAGTGAGGACGGTGCTTCTTCGGACGGCAGTAAAACACATGATTTTGAAGAACTGAAAATACAGTATCTTTACCAAGTCATGCATCAGGAGGAAGTGGATGCAAACTTGAAAGAGCCTACGGAAGAAGAAATTGCAAAATATTATGAGGAAAATAAAGAACTCTTAACAACGCCTGCTACTGTGGAATTGAGCATGATCTGGATTGATCAGGGAACAAATGGGGAGAAAAAAGAGCAGGCTTTGACAAAGGCAAATGAAGCGCTTGCTTCCGTACGTGATGGAGAGGATTTTGCGGAGGTGGCAAAAAAGTATTCGGAGGATTCTTCTGCATCTTCCGGTGGGGAGCTTTCTGGTACCTTCGATAAAGGTCATATGGTGCAGGAAATATCAGATGTTGTTTTTTCTCTGAAAAAGGGGGAATTTAGCGAAGTGCTGGATTACAATAAAGGATATTACATTTTTTATGTAAGAAATCGCATGGAGGAGAACCTTGCATCTTTGGAGGAATTGTCGGAAGGAATAAAGAGTCATTTACAAGAGCAGGAACATGATCGGCAGATACAGGACATGGAAGAGAAAATGCTGGAAGAGGCGGAGTTTAAAATATATAACAGAACATTAAAGAAACTTCTAAAAGAAGAAAAAAATAACACATAGACACATTTGAAAGGAGAGAAAAATGGGCAGAAAGGAAAAAACGATATTCATAACGCTTATTGCAAATATCATTTTGATTGTACTGCGGTTTTTCCTAGCAAAAATATCGGGGAGCATAGGACTGGAGGCAAACGCATGGCATTCATTTACGGATGTTTTCGTGACAAGTGTAGTATTTGCCGGACTGATGGCAGCGAGACATGGCACAGAAAAACTACGGTTGGCATCTAAAAAGTTGGAACATTTACTCGCAATTTTTGTATCAGTATTTATATTTATTATGGGAATAGAAATCTTGTCTGATGCATTAAGCGGGGAACAGACAGAGCTTAAATATGTGCCATTTGTAGCGGCTGCAGCTTTTGTCGGAGTAGCAATTAATTATTTCATGGCAAGGTACAAAATTTATGTAGGAGAGCAAACAGGGTCGTCAAGCCTTATAGCGGATGGTTACCATTCAAAAATGGATATGTACTGCTCTATAGCTGTGTTAGTGGGAATCGTAGGTTCCTTGTTTGGAATGCCGGATCTGGATAAGATCTCTGCGGTTGTTGCAATGGTATTACTGATGATATCAGGCTATGAAATATTTACATCTAATTTGTCTATGCTGCTACATCCAGAAATGGAACAGAGGACGGATGTACATATGGGACATGTGCATGGTTTTCATGGAAATAAGAAGATGATTGCCGGTATAGCTGGTGTGCTGACCGCTGCCTATCTTTTGTCCGGAATCTATTTTGTGGGTTTAGATGAAACCGGAGTTGTTCGCAGGTTTGGAGCTGTTGTGAACGAAAAAGTAACGCCTGGGATTCATTATCGACTGCCAGCTCCGTTTGAAGAGGTTAGTATTATAAAGTCAGATAATGTTCAGAAGATTGAGGTAGGGGTACAGGAACTTCTGACTGGAGATACAAACTTGGTTAATGTCAACCTAGTGGTAAATTATCGGATTAATGACACATCGGATTATGTGTTGAATGTATCTGATGCCGAGTTGCTGATTCAGTCAGGAGCAACCACAAGCATACGTAAAATAGTAGGAAAGAGTACAATTGATTATATTCTTACAGAAGGAAAAACAGATATTGAAAAAAGTGCAAAAGGGCTTTTGGAAGCTGTGATGGAAAAGAATGGTACAGGTATAGAAATTGTCAATGTACAGCTTGTACAGGCAGATCCGCCGGAAAGTGTAATGGCAAGTTTTCAGGATTTAGCAACAGCACGGCAAGATAAGAGTATATACATCAATGATGCATTGGCTTATAAAAACACGATTATTCCACAGGCCAATGCAGACGCTTATAAACTGGTAGCTGATGCAGAGAGTTATAAACAGAATAAAATCAGTACAGCGGAAGGAGATGCGTCCCTGTTCACTGCAAGACAGCAGGAATATGCGAAGTCAAAGGGGGTTACTGAGTTCCGGATGTATATGGAAGCGATGGATAAGGTCTTGCCAAATGTACAAAAGGTGCTATTAGGAGTAGGTGTTAATGTTGATAACGCAGAACTATGGATTGCAAACCAGAAGAATGCATCAACACAATCGGAGGAATAGATGTGAAAAAACGGTGGAGGTAATCGAGATGATAAAAATAAAGAAAAGAATATCTAAACATATGATAGTTGGAGGTCTGTTGACAATAGTAATTTTTGTAGCGGCTCTTGTAGTTTACAAGGTGGATGTTACTCAATATGCGGTAGTGACACAGTTTGGAAATCCGGTAAGAGTGGATGAAAATCCAGGCTTGAAAGTGAAACTTCCGGATCCTATCCAGTCAGTTCAGTATCTTGATAAGAGGGTACAGGTATATCAGACTTCTTCTATAGAACTACTAACACTGGATAAGAAAAGTGTGGCATTGGATTATTATGGAACATGGAAGATAGTAGACCCGATAGCATTCTTGAAAACGGTGAAAAATCAAGTGGGTGCAGAATCACGGCTTATGGATGTATTTTCTTCAAGTCTAGGAGTGCAAATGGGAAAATATAATCTGGAACAGCTTGTTAATACAGATGAACAGAAATTGGAACTAGATAAAATGACAGAAGAAGTAGTGGTATATGCGAAAGATCAGGCGGCAGATTATGGAATAGAAGTTGTGGACGCACAGATTCGTGTATTGAATTTTCCAGAAGCAAATAAGCAAAGTGTCTACGACAGAATGAGTGCAGAGCGGGAACAGATGGCACAAAAATATCGTGCAGAAGGAAGTGAACAAGCGTCAAATATACGTTCTGATGCAGAAAAAGAGCAACAGCTTATTTTAGCTGAAGCTTATAAAAAAGAGCAACAAATCAAGGGAGAGGGTGATGCGGAAGCTATTAGAATTTATGGAGAGGCATTCCAGAAAGATCCTGATTTTTATGAATTTATCCGTACCTTGGAGACTTACGAAAAAACGATAGATGGAAATACTACTTTGATATTACCGTCCACGGCGGAAATCTTGAAGTATCTAGGTGGTAGTTCAAAATAAGGCGAGGAGGACAGGCTATGTGGAAACGAAAAAAAAGAGTTTCCCCAGATAAAAAAGGCGAAAGCTTCTTAGAAAAAGGGAAGAAACTAGCTGGAAAAATAAATGGAAAAGAAGGCCGAACTGTGAGAAAAATTACAGTTATAATAAAGAAGATATTCCGAGGAACCGGTGGGAATACTATAAATGATTTGAAAAATGCATTTGGTCATATTAATCCTAGAAAAGCGATTCTGGCTGTTGGAGGTGCGGTAGTTGTTATATATTTGCTAACAGGAATATATATTGTTAGTCCTGGAGAACAAGCTGTCATTCGACGATTTGGAGTGGTGCAGGTACAGCCGGTGGAGGAAGGATTACACTATAGATTACCATTCCCGATTGACCAGGTGCAAAAGGTAAATGTATCAGAAGTAAGACGAGCTGATGTAGGGATGTCGCTACCGGAACATGTACATCAGCCAGAGGAAGAACCGCAGGCGATTCAGTTGTTAACAGGTGATGAGAATATCATTACGACACAGGCAGTTGTTCATTATAAAGTAGTGGATGCAGCCAAATTTTTGTATAACATCAATGGGAGCAGTGAGCAATTGGTACGTTACAGTGTTGAATCTGCTCTTGTACGAATGATGGCAAACACTGCCGTGGATGATGTACTAAGTTCGGAAAAGGTTGTAGCACAGAACAATATTTTGCAAATTGCACAGAATATTTTAGATAAATATGATTCAGGTATGCAAATTACGGCTTTTAATATTAAGTCAATTGTTCCACCGGGTGAAGTATCAGATGCCTTCTTGGATGTTACAACTGCAAAAGAGGAGAAAGAAACAGCTATTAACGAAGCAAATGGTTATTCTAACAGCTTGATTCCACAAGCGCGTGCTGATGCAGAGAAAAAAATTTCTGCGGCGGAGGCTTATAAGGAAGAACAGATTTCGCGCGCAACAGGTGATACTGAAAAATTCCTGAGTATGCTAAAAGAATACCAGAATAATTCTGCAATTTATACGGAGGATACGACAAAATACAGATTGCTTCTGGAGACATTGGATAAGATTCTTCCAACAGTAAAGATGTATATTGTTGATTCATCAGGTGGTAATGTGGATGTGAAACTGTTTGACCCGAGTCTTCAAAGTGGTATGAATATTACAGATAGCTCTGGGGTGCAAGCACAGGATTCGGGAAATTAACATATAAGCAATTCCATCGGCATGCATAAAATAATATGTCTGATGTTTATATAAAGGGGCAATAGATGGGAAAGAAGGGGTTTGAGTAGATAGAGATTATGCAACCACATGTTTTCAATCCCATCTGCCCTATGAGATTTCATTATTGTGAAATAGTTTTAAACTAATACATACAGAATAACCTTGGGTAAATTATCAAATTGATAGAGAGGAGGATAGTAAGGAAGATCTAGTACTGCCATTGGGAATTATTCCATGACAGTACAGACCATCATTATGCTGTTATATAAAGAGATTGTAATTTTGGTGATAATAGTGTTTGCTATAGTCATGATTCTTATTGGGTTTGCTGTTATCATGACGAGGTATCACATACTTAAAGGGAGTTTGGAAACAGACGATAAAGAATACATGATGAAGATTACAGTTCCAGAAGAACGGATGGATAAAATAAATTTTGATGTAGTTATAAAACAATTTACCATATCGAAGGAATTGATCATGATAAGGACATCTGAAAAAAATAAAAGCTGTGAATATTATTATCATGTATTG
>NZ_JAFBIZ010000140.1 GCF_021531995.1 Faecalicatena contorta | reverse complement strand
ATTCAAAATCCCCTGTCCCTAATTAAGACTTCCGGTCGAAGTGTCTCGAAATATCCCGCAATTTTTTCGGGACAAGTCCCACCAACTGCTAAATTATGCGGATTACATATGATATCATATGCAAAAATATATAAAACGAGGTGAGTATATATGGAAAAACAATTTCCAAAGAATGTAAGGCAGATTGGTAACGTCAGTGATGAACCTAAGATATATGTGGAGGATTACGTGGATACGTATCTAAATCAGATGTGCGAAAAGGTAACAGATAATCCAGTGGGAGTAGCTTTAGTAGGCGAGACTCTGACGCAGGAGGGACAGGGGGTAGTATATATATCTGGTGCTGTCAAATTAAGTGATATCGAGACAAATGCCGAAGAACTGAAGATCACGGAAGAGATGTGGGATGAAGCGGATGAAGAACGAAAGCGATTTTTTCCGGAATATGATATTGTGGGATGGTGTCTGCTTGAAAAAGGGCGACCCATGAGCAGAAGCAGAGAAATTCGAAATATTCACGAAAAAACTTTTTCCAGAAGTGATACGGTTTTTATATGGAAGGATGTGATAGAAAAAGAAGAGATGTTTTATGCATATAAGTATGGAGAACTTATGCAGATTGGCGGTCATTATATTTATTATGAAAAAAATCCGTCGATGCAGAATTATATGATCAGTACGCGTAAAAAGATTGGCGTTACACCCAGTGAAATGGTTGAGGATCGAGCTGCAAAGGATTTTCGTAGTGCCGTAAGAGAAAAACTGGAAGATAAGGAGCAAAGACAGAGCTCCAGATTCGCATATGTCACCAGTATATTGCTGGTGGTTGTTGTATTGGCAATCGGTGTTTCAACCATGAATAATTATGATAAAATGAAAGCGGTACAGTCTTCTCTGGAGGCGTTGTCCCAGTCGGTGGGAGCCGGGGATGCAAACGAAGAACAGACGGCGGAAGAAGTGATTGCAAATGGGCAGTCTGTGCAGACAAGTGATAATAAAGAGGAATCTCAAAGTGCAGATGCAGCATCATCCGGCACTGTTCCGGAGACATCGACGATTCAGGAACAATTGAGTGAAGAAGATTATTATGTTGTGAAAAAGGGAGACACACTGGACAGTATCAGTGAGAAGATATACGGAAATGCAGCGCATGTAGAAGCGATTTGCAAAATGAATGGGTTGTCGGATGGAAACCTTATCTATATTGGCCAAAAATTATTACTACCTTAGGAGAGAAATATGGTATAATGTGCACAAAGCAATAACAGTGCATATATAAAACTCAAAGCACTGTGAGGAAGGCGGAAGGGTAATTCATGATGCACCGAAAGAACAAAAACCTTCATGTCGTGGATTCACAGGTGGATCCGACGGATCTGATCGTTGAACAAATTCTGGATGAACTGAAGAATGAAGATGGCATACAGACAGATGTGGAGGAAGAGATCAGGCAACATAAAAAGAAAACAAGAAGAAAAATACTGCTCTGTATCCTGGCAGTGGCAGCAGTTGCAATAGCAATCTTTTTGTTCATTAATCTTCAGACTTATACGGAAGCCCGTATAAGTGATACCTACACTATTAAGGGAGCCGCAAACAGCAGCTATGCGCAATATGCGAAAGGAGTGTTGAAATATAGTCGGGATGGTATTGTCTATCTGAATAATAAAGGAGAGGAGCAATGGAACCAGTCCTATCAGATTAAAAATCCGTTTGTTGTTGTTGGAGAAAAAACGGCGGCAGTTGCAGACAAAGGTGGCAATGACATCATGGTGTTTTGTGAAGATGGATTGAAAGGTGAGATACATACTACTCTTCCAATTGAAAAGATCCATGTATCAGAACAGGGAATTGTCGGAGTGATTCTGAAAGACGATACCTCGGCAAAAATTTTGTGCTATGATACAGCAGGAAATGTGCTGGTGGAACACAAAGCATCTTTGTCGGGGACGGGATATCCGCTGGATCTTTCGATGTCAGAAAATGGTGAAGTTATGCAGGTTCTGTATCTGTGTACGCAGCAGGGAAAGATTACTTCAAAAGTAATCTATTATAACTTTGGCGAAGCCGGATCGGATAAGACAGACCATCAGGTGACGTATAAAGAGTATGAAGACACGATTATGGCATCTGGGTTTTATATGGATTCTTCTACATCCGTGGCGGTGGGGGATAACCGGATGATCATTTATCGGGGGACAGATATTCCGAAAGAAAAAACAGAGATCACTATGGATAAGGAGATAAAAAGTGTATTCCATAATGAAAGATATATTGGCCTGGTTCTGAAGAATGAAGGAAAAGAAGGTTATGAGCTCAGGTTATATAATAAAAACGGCAAAGTAGCATTGTCAAAGGACTTTACCGGAGATTACAATAATGTAAAAATCTGTGGAGACCAGGTTATTATGTATGATGGTAAGAAATGCAGTATCTTTTGGCGGAGCGGAATACAAAAATATGATGGGGAGATGGATAACAATATTCTGGAGATCTTTCCAATTGAAGGAGTAAATAAATACATTGTGATGAGCGCGAGCGGCATGGAAAATGTCCGGCTTGTGAAATAAGGAGAACGTATGAATTGGATGTTAATGTCAGTTGGCGGAGTGATTCTGATATGCATGATAGTAGGATTCTGCAGGGGAGCAATACGAATCGCAGTATCACTGCTTACTACAATAGTTACACTTGTTCTTGTGTTTTTTGTCACCCCATATGTTGCCAATACGATTGAAAAGTATACACCGATGGATGATATGATTAGAAGTCAGGTGTCTTCGGCAATGGTAAATGCGGCTGCCACAGAGCTTACAGAAGCTGCAGATGAACAGGTGGAACAGGGACTGAATGCAGACAGTGTGAGAAGAGTTTTGAAAGCAGCAGGTATCAGTGAAGAGGAGCTGGCTGAATATGGTATTTCTGTGGAAGATATTGTGAATGGAAATATAAGCAGTGAAGATCTTGCGCAATATGGAATTTCCGGCAATATACTTGCGGGCCTGAATCAGGGGAAAAACGAATCACTGGCAGACGCGCTCGATCACGCCAATATACCAAAAGAGATTCAGAATAAAGCGATCGACAGTGCGGATATACCACAGATATTCAAAAATCTGCTTGCCAGTAACAATAATGAAGAAACATACAGTAAAGTGGGAGCAGAAACATTTCCGCAGTACGTAGGTAATTATCTTTCGAAAATGATCATTAACATGGTAGCTTTTTTATGTACATTTATTCTTGTGACGATTGTTGTACGTGCTATTGTGTTTGCACTTGATATCGTTTCGGAACTTCCGGTGCTCGGCATGATCAACCGGCTGGCCGGAGGTCTGGCAGGGATAATCGGAGCGCTGATCATTGTATGGACATGCTTTTCCCTGATCACACTTTTGTATACTACGGCAATCGGAAGGGAGCTTTATGACACGATTCAGTCGGATCGGATTCTGAAAATGATCTATGATTATAATCCGATTTTGAAACTTGCAGTAACGTTAAAAAAATAAGAGAAGACATAAAAAAGGACTGTTGCGAATCAACAGTCCTTTTTGACTATTCAGAAAGGTAAGGGACAGGATCAATAGCAGAGCCGTTTTCCTCGATTTGAAAATGCAGGTGAACACCCGAAGCGTTTCCGGTATTCCCGGTGAGGCCGATCTGTTGCCCCTTCTCTACATGTTGTCCTTCCTCAACATAGATTTCTTTGTGATGCATGTATTGAGTAATCAGTCCATTGCCATGATCGATAACAATCCAGTATCCTGCGGTGCTGTCCCATTCGGCTTTGATAACGGTACCAGCTTCGGCTGCATAAGTCGGGAGATTGTAGCCGTTGGTTCCAAGATCAATTCCCTTATGGAAAGAATCATCAAATGTGCGATAGCCAAATCCACTAGTCAGATAAGCGCCGGGACATGGATTGGCGAAACGTCCGATCATATCGCTGAATTCTTGCAGCGTCATTTCATCCAGTCGGTAGAGATCATAATGTTTCATCTGTGCGATGAGATTCTGCCCATATGTCAGGCTGGTTGCCCAGCGACCGGCAATTTTCATGGCAAATGTATTGGCATCTGTAACACCGGCAGTCAAGTCTGAATAATAGTTTTGTAAAAGTTTTGTTCGATCTTCAATACATTCTGTGTAGGTGTTGTAAATGCGGAATCCGGCTGTAATAGTATAATTTTCGCCAAATACAGTCTGTTCTCCGGTACGCATGTTAACGGTTCCGGCTGGTCCCTTTCCTTTGATGCCAAACAGGTTACAATACTGATACGCAAGATAGGACAGTCCCTGTCCATTTTCCCCGCCTTCCCCGTAATAACCGTATCCGGATTCCTGAATGATCTGTGCAATGGTAACAGAAGCCGGAAATCCGGTTTCGTCCTGACATTTCAACGCTCCGATAATCATTTCCTGCGTAATGAATGCAGGTATATTATCAATGGGAAGTAAAACATTATATTTGATCTTTTCGCTGGCATCCGGAAATGGCCGTGAAGGAGAAAAGGATGATGTGATTCTGGTTGTGTTTATCTGATCATCACGAAGCGTACTTTCCGAAGAAGATGGAACGTTTTCCTGCGGCCGGATATTTTCGGAAACAGAAGAAGAGTCTGATGAACCGGAAACTACCGGATCCGTATTCTGATCAGAAGAATTTTCGGGTGATTCCGATGGCAGGGAAGGAGTTTCCACAATATCGTTATCTTCTGGTTCGGATATTTCTTCCGAAGAATCTGCGGGTTCGGAATCACCTTTGGAGGAACCGTCAGTACCTTCCGATGGATCGGCAGGCTGGGAAGTTTCCGTATCCTGAACATCGGTTCCCGATGGTTCGAAAGAATCGGATTCTTCGTTATCAGTGATTTCAGGGTTCTCTGTTGTATCACTGATCGTGTTTGTAGAAGCCTCCGTGATATTTTCCGGGATCTCTGCCTCAACGGGTTCCTCAACGGATGCGGAGGAGCCGCTATTCTCTGAATCTGAGGTGGCTTCACTCAGAGCAGATGTTTCGCTGATGCTGACTGTGAGCATTCCAATTGTTATGGAAGCAACAATGGAAGCACGAATAAATATATGTAGAAATCTGGAATTACGCAAGATGTGAACCTCCTTAATAGGTATTATTATTCATGAAATATATTATAGCACGTCAGAAAGGGATTCACAAGGCATCACTGCCCCCGTTTCCAGGGTTTTCGGTTGATTACGGAGAGAAATCTGGTATAATGATGGTATGTGTGAAAAGAGGGATAATGTGGCAGAAACATATGAAAAAATGTCAGATGTGATAGACAGATTGATAAAAAAAGAGAGAAAAAGAAAGCAGCTTGCTGGAATTCTTCGACTGGCATTTTTGACGGTTCTGCTTTGTTATCTGTTGTTTCAGATTTTGTTTGGGATTACAATTATCAAAGGTACGTCAATGGAGCCTGGAATTCCGGAGAACAGTGTGGTGGTATATTCACGACTGGAGAAAACGTATAAAGTAAATGATGTCGTGATTGCAGAGGTTGACCGCCAACAGGTAATTAAGAGAATCTATTCCCTGGATGAAAAGAGTGTTTTTTTATTGAGTGATAATCTGGAGAATTCCATAGATTCCCGAACATTTGGAGCAGTAGCCATGGAACAGTTAAGAGGAAAAGTAGTATTTACATTTCGCTTTTTCTAATGATCAGAATGAAGAAAAGAGGTAGAGACAATGGATAAGATGCAGGAAATTACAGAATACATTAATACGATGAAGATAAAAAAGTCCTTTTTTGGAGGCTTTGACCGAGAAGATGTATATGTAAAGCTTGGTGTGATAACTGGAATGTTTCAGAAATATATAGAAGAGTTTCAAAAAAGTGAAGAAAAGCAAAAAGAAGAATATGAGCAAAGAGTTAAAGATTCGGAGAAAAACATTGCACAACTTCAGCAGAGGGTAGGTGTCCTGCTAAGTGAAAAGCAGTCTGTTTTACAGGAAAAAGAGACCGCGCTTGCGGAGAAGGCAGCTGCAATAGAAGAAAATGAAACTGAAAAAGAACTTCTGAAAAAGAAAAGCAATGAACAGCAGGAAAGACTGGGGGCCCAGGAAGAAGAGCTTGCAAGGCAGAAGGAAACAATCGAAGAGTTGAAAGAAGTTCAGCAACGCCTTGAAAAAGATAAAGATACATTGCGCAGAACATATAAAGAATACTGTTCTAATGTACTTCAGCAATATTCGGATTCACTGCGCACATTGTCAGCAGAATTTTCCCAGATTCTGGAGAATGTTTCCAATCTTCAGAAAGCCATAGTAGAAGCGGAATCAATGGAAATATTTGAAGTAGAAGGACAAGAAAAAACCGAAGAGAATATGAAGAAATTGATTGACGAAAAAACTGAATAATGCTATGATGAAAATCCACCACACTATATGGTGGATTTTTTAAACAGTAATTATAGGATGAAAAATGCTTAAAATTATATC
>NZ_JAFBIZ010000013.1 GCF_021531995.1 Faecalicatena contorta | reverse complement strand
ATATAAGGTTGCATCCATTTCAATACTTTATCTGAATATCTCTCCATAATACGAATATACTTTATTTTATCTTTTGGTTCCCAGAACATATCTTCTCGGGGAAATGGTCTATTCTGATAAATATCTATATCTTCATCTTCCTGGAATTTTTCTAACAAATTCAAAAATCCCGAAATAGCTGTATAATGTCTATTCTCATCTTTCTTATCAGCCAGATCACTAATGTCAACAATCGTAATCTGCTTATTTTCCAACAATTTTCTTTCTGGTTCGCTTAAATTATCATAGATACCAATAAGATAAATCTTTGGGCAATATTCTCCCATATTATCCCTAAGCCATCCTAACCAGCTTTGAAAATTAGGATCATCACCAGAAAATCCAATCAAACATAATCTTGTTTCTAACATAGCTTGTTGAACCGTATTTACCATAGCTGGATATTTAATAGGATAAGTACGATAATCCTCATCGCAAATCACATATGGCTTTATTTGCGGAATACTCCCATGTAATTTTACAATTCTAGGTTTTATACTTCCCGGTAAATCATTTTGCGAATATACGATTTTGTAATTACTCTCACGAAAAATCAGATCAGAAGTTCGTTCCAATAAAGTATCATAATTTGTAGTAAATATGTCTGCCCAACATAATCTCAATAACTTCTTATGTAATTCCCCTGGAAAAAAAGAATCATCTGCAATCGCTTCTTCTATTAGATGGTTAATTTTATTTCTGTCAAAATTCGCAATATATTCCTCTGCTAATTTAGTAACATTTTTTCCAGAAGTCTTTATAATACGCTGACGTTCCCACTCATTTTTTCGTTTTTCATCCCACTCTTCAGATTGTGGATACAATTCACAATACATCCTATCAGCCAATTCACTCCAATTAGGCGGTTGAACATTTGCCATCCCTTTACTTTTTGCATTTTTCGAAAATCCAGCACCTATCATTACAGATGCAGCTCCAAATCTTCTAGAATCCTTAAGTCGCATTGCAACTTCTTTAATATATGAATAAGTCAGTTCTTTCCCCACAATATTACTCCTCCAAGTATTTAATATTTATCCTCTCATCTAATTTCTCAAAATTGCAGCCTATATTATCATGATAACACATTTATCTGGGAAATAATACCTCTGTACTTATTCATAATAAATTCCGCAAAATTCTCAATAACCAATCAATTCTACTATAGCAAGCACTGCCTGTGTCCGGACACACAGGCAAAATCCACTGACCGTCTGCCCGCCGATACGGGTGGATTTTATCAAGGAAGTATCCCTGGCCCTCTGTGATTTTATTTTTTCTTTACTTGACCGCTCCTACCGATTTTGCTACAATAATTTATGGATATATCTATCCAAACAACCGAATAGAAACGCACACAGACTGTTGTAAACCGGACAAGTTACAGCAGTTTTTTTGTGCCCTTTTTGAAATTACTATGCAGAAAAGAGGAATGAAGAATGGCAAACAGAACCCGAACCCACCGCAATGAATTTCATTTGAATGATGATGAGCAATATATCCTGGATGAAAAATTCCGTCTCTCAAAAATGAAAAGCAAATCTGCATTTCTACGGAAATTAGTTTTGTACGGATTTGTCTATGATGTGGACTACTCTCACATCCGGGAAATGAACGCACAACTAGGCAAGATCGGCAGCAATCTGAACCAGATTGCAAAGCGTGTAAACACCACAAATACGATCTACAAAAAAGATATGGACGATATAAAGGAGCTGATGAACCAGATATGGCAGTTACAAAAATCCATGGTATCAAAACAACCATTGATAAAGCAATAGATTATATTTGCAATCCGGATAAGACTGACGATCAGATTTATATTTCATCTTTTGCCTGTTCGCCGGAAACTGCGGCATTGGATTTTAAATATACGTTAGACCACACCACTGAACAAAGTTTTGCGGATGGGCAGGACAGAGAAAATAAAGCGTTTCATCTGATACAGGCATTCGCACCTGGTGAAGTTTCTTATGAAGAAGCCCATGCCATTGGTAAAGAACTGGCCGACAAATTATTGGGTGGAAGATACTCTTATGTACTAACCACGCATATTGACAAAGGACATATTCATAATCATTTGATTTTCTGCGCCGCTGACAATATTGATTATAAGCATTACCATGATTGCAAAAAAAGTTATTGGAATATCCGCAATCTCAGCGATAAATTATGTCAGGAGCATGGCCTGTCAGTCATTGAACCAACGGGAAAACGAGGCATGAAATATAAAGAATGGTCGGCAAATAAAGAGGACAAAGGCTGGAAAATCCAAATACGGAAAGCTATAAACCAGGCGATCAAAGTTTCCTCCACTTATGATGAATTTCTCGCACTGATGAAAGCAAAAGGTTATGAGATGAAGAATACTTCCTTTGACGAGAACATCGGGAAATATATTACATTCCGACCATTAGGAAAAGACCGTCCGGTAAGAGGGAGCGCAAGATCGCTCGGTGCAAATTTTACCAAAGAGAGAATCAAAGAACGGATAGAGAACAAACGCCGCCGGTCTGTCCCCTTTTCAAAGTCTGAAAGAAATGTACGTCAAATTATCGACACCAATACTGATCCGAAATTTGCAGAAAGCACCGGACTTTTAAAATGGGCTAACAAGGAAAATCTGAAAATTGCGGCAAAGACATATAGCCTTATGACTGGCAAAAATATCCATAATTTTTCGGAATTAAATAAGAGGATTTCTTCGCTCCAGGGACAGTCAAAAGCCGCCAATCAAAGCATCGTTTCACTGGAACATCAAATACGAGAATTAGCAGAAACGATCAAATATGTAGAACAATACAAGGAAAACAAATCATATAATGACCGCTACGAAAAAGTCAAAGACCAGGACAGATTTCTGCGTAAATATGAATCGCATATCATTCTTTTTGCCGGTGCTGAACGTATGCTGCAGCGCAAAGGAATTGATCCGCAGCATTTAAATCTGGAAAAAATGAAAACGAAATACCAGGAATTACTCTCGCAAAAGAGTGAGCTAACTGCACAGCACAAAGCGGCGCAATCAGAAATAAAAGAACTGGAACTAATCAGGAGTAATATGGAACAATACCTAAATATTGTACTGGAACAGAAGCAACAGTCAGAACCCGCCCCTACACATGATAGACAAAAATAAAATATCTCTGCAAAAAATCCGGCAGCGACTCGCTAAGAATCGCTGCCTAATTTTGCATTGAACCGATATCCAACGCCCCACACAGTCTGTACGTAAACCGGATTACCCGGATCATCTTCTATTTTTTCCCGGATGTGGCTGATATGGCTCATAACAATGTTGTAATCACCAGAATAAGGCTCATTCCAAACAATATCATATATTTGCTCTTTGCTGAACACCCGTCCAGGATTTTGTGCTAAAAGTTGCAGGATTTCAAATTCTGTGAATGTCAAATCAATTCTTCGATTATTTCGGAATACTTCCCTTTTATCCAAGATAATCGAAATATCACCATGTCGAATTTTAGATAAACGAGAGATTTCTTCAACACAGTATCTCTTCCGGCCTGTTCCTAAAGCAGCTAATACCGAATTGATTAACTCGGATTCGTCATCTTCAAATGATAACAATAATATTTTCCCTATATTCTCACCCCCCCACACAAACAGAATTAAAAATCAAATCACTTTCGCTTTACCTTTGCTGCAATTTCAAGATAAGGATAAAAATAACTACCCCAATCAAAACACCGCTATTCAATGCTGTACTGGCAACCTTATTTGTAGTGTCTTTGTCTCCACATCCTAACGGCCTTGAAAAATAAGCTGAAACAACTCCACTTTGTTGTTACTTTCCTTTATTTATTTCAAATACTTCCCTTAAGAAATTAAATATAGTGATGCACAACTCTGAAACGAAGTCTAAAGAAAATGCCCCCCTGTATCAAAAGCACCAAACCACACACGCATCCAATTAACCGCATCGTTTCTCCGATATAGATAACGCCAGACACCAGCATAATGCGGTATGTTGTGAACGCTCCAATCAGACAACCGAGGACAGTCGGGATAAAATAGACGAACACCATTTGTTTTGTGATAAGCTCTTTTATCTTTTTCTGTTTCATTCCCAATCGCCGCAGATTTTCATATACTGCCGCATCATCCCAAATCGTGCTAATGAGTTTTAGCCCAATTACCATGACCGCGGACACAAAAGCAACAATGGCAATAAACAGCATGAGCATGAGATAGGTGGCAAAGGCTTCAAACTGTGTTGTGGTGTTGCTCAATTTGGAAAGCGGATAGAGTGACCATACACGGGCAATTCGTGTTTCGTTTCCCTTATATTGCAGATACTCCGCTTGACTCCCTGTTTTGGCGAAAGCTGCGCTGTTATGCCAGTTCGTAAATATCTGTCCACCATTGTCAGAAATCACAGCCTGCAAAACATCATTTTGGAACTTTTCTGTATGCTGCCAATCCTCCACATTCACCATGTAGGAAACAGCCCTGTATTCATTCCCAAGAGAAGCAGAAAGAACAATATAATCTTCATCATTCAAAATCAAAAAGGAAGAAAAGACTGAACGGGTATTAAACAATCCGTCACGGCAGACCGGCGTATTCTGAGTTAGAGAAAACTCCTGTTTTGTGGTTGGATTGTAAAATAAGCTACTATCTGCTGAAAAAGCGTTTAGCTTATATTCCATACTGCGGTCGTAATAAACCGTAAAACTTCCACTTGCAACGCTGATATTTGTTCCAGACAACAAATTGAAATGGCTTTGACTTACAATAATGCGGGAACTCCAATCTGTTGAGCCATCCTTATAGTTGTTTTGTACGCCTATCAAAAGACTGTCCATGCGCCGTATGTCTGTAATTGTGGTATCGCTTTCTTTTGCAATTTCATGGATGCGCTGCTCGGTCATAGGATGCTCATAGGTTGCATTGATTGTATAATCATACGGCTCATTCAACGCAACATTATAACCATCAATAAATCCTGCGGCGATAAAGCCAATCCCAAAGACAGTAAAAGTGATTAAAAGTGTCGCTACAAATATGGAGCGAGTGTATTGCCGGATTTTCTGCTTTAACAGATTGTAAAAAACAATGCTCTTATAGTACGCTTTGGCATTATATTTTTTCAGAATATCGCCTATGGACGCACACTGAATAATCAGTATATAAACGCCCCAAATAGCAGCAAATAACCATGCAAAAGCTAACAATGTATTGAGAAAGCCTCCGATATTCTGCAAAGTAAAAAATGAAATAATACCGCTTGGAACAAGTAGGCCGCCTAAAATCAACAGCAATAGGTTTCCATTTCCTGCTTCTTCGTTTTCATCCGCTGTTTTCAAAATTTTCAAAATATCAACTGTCTTGATATACTTGCGGTTGATCACCCATAGAACCAGCCAATTCACCAATGCAAAAGCCAACGCAATGAGCAGCCCGGCCCAGCCAATACTAAATGCTGTTTCCTGTGTTTTCAAAAACAGATTGAGAATAGACCAGCATAAATAAGCCAGCGGTACAGATAAAAACAGACCAGTCAGGGCGGCAATCTGAAACAGAAGCGTGTACTCTTTCACAATGATTTTCTGAACGCTGCGGCGGTCTATGCCGAGGGAAAGAAAAATCCCTATTTCCCGTGACTTATATTTCAAAAACAAACTGTCTGCATAGACAAGGAAAACAATAATACCCAGCATTGAACCAAAAAACATTGCCTGCGAAATGGTCTGTGTTGAGCCGCCGTCAATCAGCACATTGGTAACAGTAGGGCTATATTGCAAAACGCCGTATGCTCCGATCATCGCCAGAGAAAAGACAATAGAGAAGAAGAACAGACTGTATTGCTTTCGGTTATTCTTGAAAAGTTTTCTGCTGATCTCATTAAGCGTCATACCCGTCACCGTTTACCTTTCTTGTAAAGTCAAGCAGCTCGTCAAGAAAGTCTTTCGGCTGTCCGCAGCGCACCAGCTCACCGAATACGATGCCGTCTTTCAAGGCAATTACTCTATCAGCATAAGAAGCGGAAAAGGCATCATGGGTCACCATGAAGATCGTTGCGCCTATTTTCTCTTTCGCATTTAGGAAAGCCTCAATAACGGCTGCGCTTGATTTGGAATCCAGATTTCCTGTCGGTTCATCTGCCAAAATAATTGACGGGTTGTTGGATAACGCTCTCGCTATGGATGCCCGTTGTTTTTGCCCGCCAGACACCTCGGCCGGATATTTCTCTGCGATTTCCTCAATTCCAAAGATAGATAGCAGTCTTTGGGTGTTTTGCTCCATCCGGTTTTTGGCTTTTCCTGCAATAATCTGAGGGAGAAAGATATTCTCACGAATTGTCAAACCATTCAGTAACATAAAATCCTGAAAAACAAATCCCAGCTTATGCTGCCGAATCTCGGCCAACTCATTTTCCTCACCTGTCAGAATATCTTTCCCGTCAAGCATTACTTTTCCCCCGTCCGCACTGATGAAACCAGAAATAACATTGAGAAGCGTCGTCTTTCCGCTACCGGACGGCCCCATGACAGCAACAAACTCTCCGTCAGCGATTGTTGAAGTGATTCCCTTCAAAACTGGATAGTCAATACCCTTTGCGTGATAGGTTTTTGAAACTTCTTTTATTTCTAACATAACCCTCGCCTTTCTGTGTGTTTGATTTTTGTTTACGAGCATATTCTAAAAGACAATTTTCAAATATCTATCAAATAAAAAAGCCCCTTGCCGTCTTATCAGCAAGGAGCATTTTGCCATCTTTAATTCATTCCAAATGTCGCTGTTACGGAAGCACCGCCAGAAGAACGGTTATTCAGGGCTATGCTGCCGCCATGCCGTAAACACAGGATTTTGCAGATATTCAGCCCTAAACCGAAATGCTGGCTGTCAGCCTTTTTCTCGGTTGTATAGAACGGGTCAGTTGCAGATTTCAGAGCAACCGGATCAAACCCGTTCCCATCGTCCATGACGGAAATAGAAAAGGTTCTGCCATGTGTTTTGCAGGCTATCGACACAGAAGTTTTGGCGTACCGAACTGCGTTAGATAAGAGATTTTCAAATACCTGCATCACAATTTCAGAATCAAGCACAAGAGCCTCTGCATAAACTTCATTCTGGTAAATAAGCTGTTTTCCGCCGCAGACAATTTCAGCAGTATCTTTTAGTATTTCCAGCAGCTCGGCAGCGTCTACTGGTTTTGCGGATATAGGTATGTCCTCAAGCCGTTGCAAATCATTCATGGAAGAAACATAGCTTTTTAAGCGGGTCAACTGGCTTGCCATAACGCAGTAGGTTTCCGAAATCTCGTCAGCACTCAACTTTCCTGTTGGGGCATACTTTTGTAAAATATTCAAGTGTCCCTCTAAAACAGTCAGCGGTGTCCTCAGATCGTGTGAAAATGCCGCATTGAGACGTTTCCGATCATCCATCTGCCGCCACATTTCCCGATTATTGGCTTCAAGTGTTGAGCGCATTTTCTCAAAAGCGGAGCAGAGCTGCCCCATTTCATCGGTTTTGTCATATGTAATCACAAAGTCAAGATTATTATTCGCAATTTGGGCCGCAGAATTGGATAGTATGTGCAAAGGCTTTTTCAGCTTAATTTTGTAAAATATCCAGCTTGCAAGGAACATACATACCAAATATGTCAGCGGAGGTAACAACCATGTAAGCATTTCATAGGTTTGAATTTTACTACTATCGGTGGCTGAAAAATAATACTCTGCATTATCAGCCCATGCCCTTATTCCATTAAAGCCCTCTATCCGATCTGTGTATTCAAAAACAATTTCCCGCTGAGTATTGTGTAGTACGGTCTTTTCCACTTCCGTAAGTAGCATTGCTATCAAAATAAACACCGTAGACAACAATACAAAAGCAGGCATGATAGGGAGACTTTTCAAACGGTATTTTACTTTGCCCATTTATATCCCACCCCCCAAACGGTCTCTATATATTGCTTTGCACCAGCGGCAGCAAACTTTGCCCGGATTTTTCTGATATGCTCCGCAACAACAGTATTGTTGCCCAGTCCATCCAATCCCCATGCAGTTTCATAAAGCCGCTCTTTATCGAAGACTTGTCCCGGATTTTGTGATAAAACTTCGATAATGTCAAATTCTTTTTTCAGCAGAGGGATTTCCTCGTTCTTGAAATAAACAATTCTCTGTGCATAGTCAATTACAAAGAAATTGTCGAATAGCACCTGCGTTTTTACTTTGCACCTATTTTCACGGCGCAAATGTGCAGAGACACGGGCGCCTAATTCGTCTATCGAAAATGGCTTGACAATATAATCATCACCGCCAGCACTGAAACCTTTGATTTTGTCGCTGTCCTCAATATTTGCTGTAAGGAACAGGATCGGGCATGAAACAAAATCACGAATATTTTTGCAAAGAGATAGACCGTCCAAATCCGGCATATTGATATCAAGCAGAATGATATCTGGCTGTAATGACATTTTTTGTAATGCTTCTCGTCCTCCAGCAGCAGTAATCACATCATATTCATTTAGAGAAAAATATCTTTTCAGCATACTTAAAATTTCAACTTCATCATCTATTATCATAACTTTTTGTTGCATTATAACGCCTCCCTTAAACCATAAAATTAGTATCCATTTTTCAAATTTCAATCAATTTCACTTCAACTATCTATGGGTATCTTCCTAAAATCAAACACCATTATACGCAAGTGTTATATCCCTACCCCGTTTTCTCCCTTTACTGCCCTCTTTGTTTCCTCTATCGGGAAATAAAATATTTTTTTTAACAGTTTTATAATAATGGATTGTTTCATATCCTCGTCCACATACGTTCTCACAATGCCATCCAGCTGCTTCTCTTTCACTATGGCGAGTTACTCAATATAAGAATTGTAGTGTACAATATCTCTTTCTGTTGCCCATTTCTCCCTGGCAACAGCCGTTTTGATAATTTCATAAGTTAATGAATTCTGCTGTTCTTCCATGCCCGTACCTCTGCCAGTCTGATTGCTTACAGAATACCATATCTGCGTGCAACTATCCAGTAAGCCGGCACCCATTTTATATTTTGAAATGCTGCAATAATAAGCAACATGTTATTCCGACGCAAAAAAGAGCGGCAGAAGATGTATTTTTCTACACCCTCTGCCACCCATGCTTATATCTCCTATCCTATCAGTCCATCCCCCATTCCGGCTTTTTTGCAGCGTCTTTTGACGTTTTATTCTTTTGTCCGTCCTGGGCAATCCGTTCTTTGCTTCGCTCCAACCGTTCCATAATGGATAAATCCTTTTTCTCCTGTCTGGCCGGCTCTTTTTGCCTTGTATTATTTAAAATTCCGTCAATCTGATTATAGTTAGCTTCCTCCAGTTCTTCCACTTTTGTAAGAGGATTTCTTTCTCTGCGTTCCACCAGATCGTCCATACGTCTCAATAGATCTTTTGCCTTCTTTACATCCTCTGCCGGTTCTTCCTCATCAATGACTGACTGCATCCATTCCCGGATATGTTCATTCTCGCCCTTTTGCAGGTCACGATAAATGCTGCTGATATTTTCTTCCCGGTTCTTTACCGCATCCCGGTAACCATATGGATCATACTCTCTTGAAAAACGGTCAATATCTACCGCAAGCTGATTACAGTCTTTATCAAAATCCTCCGCACGTTCCCGGTTTTCTCTGGCTCGTGTCTCCACATCCCACACCTCTTTATCAGGAAATTGTGCGATCACATCCCGGATAGCCTGCTGTACCAATGGATTTCCCCGTAATTCCGGCACTTCGTTGATACCATCTACATCAATCGTTATACCATTTAACAATTCCATCGTAGTGTCCATGTAGTCCTCATTTCCTTCTGTATGAAGGACAAATCCAATTCCTCTAATACCATTCATCCTTTCCGGAGGTATGGACTCATACTTGCTTACCGCTTCTGCAAAAGTCAGATTATCATGATATTCACCAAGCGTAGGAAATTCCATACATTCTGCCACATAAAACGTCAATGTCTGTATCGGTTTCTCTGCTGTCACTTCCACTTTCTGCTGATCGGATGCCGCTTCCCTAAAACTTTTTACTTTTTCTTCCAGGTACTCATTTGCCCTTACAAGATATTCCTCAATCGTTCCTGATTTTTCCGCAGTAATCGGATTGATATCTACCGTCATACCGCCTATGGAAAGTCCATCTTCATGGAGCATATTGAAAAAATCATCTTCCCGTATATCTCCCTGAAATTCAATTACCACATCCACATCCGAATTTTCATTCTCAATTCCTGCGATGCGGCTTCCATACACCCTTGCGGCCATAACCTGCACATCATATCCCGCTTCATCTGCCATGCTCTGTGCGTAATCCAGGACGGTTTCTTCTATATCGGCCCGGCTCATATTATTAAGGGAAGTCTCCGGCTGTGTCATATTGGAAACAGGTGGTAACTTTCTGTTATTCTCTCTTTCCAAAATTTCTGCTCTTGCAAGACTAATGAAGCCATCCAGCACCGCCGGATGGCTCGTTACTATGAAATCAGTATTTCCGTTTCCCCAACTGTCCTTATCCTCATAAACCGGGATTGTATGCGCCCATGCTTTGTTATCACGAGAAAATCGCCCGTCATACTCCAGTTCCCTCAATGTACTGGCAAGCACATAACATACACGTTCTGAACCATATTCCACGAGTACCGGTTTTGCCACATCATGCTGCAGGTGCATTCCGTCAAAATTCTCTCTTATTGCTTTTTCAATCGCATTTTTGCAGGCTATGTTTTCTTTCTTTGATGCCCGGTAACTCTCGATCTCCCCATTTTCTACTGCATACGAAAAAGGGAACCGATAGACCGGTAAATATTCCGGTATTTTCTGTTTTTCTTCTATACGGTTCGCTGCTTCCACCCGTTCCATAAAGTCCTCATAATTGATTACCCTGCAATCTTCAAATTTGAGGTGTTCATCCTCCAATATCTCATTGATTGCTTCTGTTATCGTCAAATCCAGATTGTCATACATGCCTCCATCCAGTTCACGATATTCTGCATCATAAAAAGTATAATCAAATCCTCCCTCTGTATTTTGGATAGTAAAATAGCGTTCCCCTATCTGGTAAGCGATCTCCGTATCATGCAGGTCAATGGCTATATCAATCCGCTCAATCGCAGCCGTAATTTCCGGATTATTCCATCCTTCTTTTGACTGATAATCTAATATGATACATTCCATTCCTCCAATACACTGAATAAAATCCTGGCTTTCCGGCACTGGCTGGCTATTCTGGATTCCAAAGGCTTTTCGCTTATCATTCGGCAGAGAAAAATATGCGGTTAATGCTTCGTCCATATCCCCATATTCCCGAATATCCAAAGCGCCCTCTTTCTCCAGGTCATCTATGACATAGTAATGGGCAATATACGGTAAATCCGCTTCTTTTTCTTTCTCCTTATTCCTGAACATTTGTAAAAACTGCGGAACCTCACGAAATCCAAAACTGTCTACATACTGTGCCTGGTTCTCCCCATTCTTGTGAAGCAGAACAATATCGCTCACAGAAAGGGAATGCCCCTTAAAATCCTCCGGACGGAACAGATTAAATTCCTCGAAAATATCATCCAGCGTCTGCCCTTCCTGAAGCGGTGCTGTATAAACCAGCTCATAATTATCTTTTTCCACTTTCAATCCAAATTTCTGCAGATTATCCAGCCTTTCAAAACGATGATAGTGCAAATCATCCCCATCTTTTAACTGGTAGATACCAAAACGGTCTGTCTCCCCATAAAGAAGCTCCCTTTCCAGTTCATTTTCCACTTCCGGAATGGATGGAACTTCTTCTTTGCTCAGTTCATCCCATACCGCTTTTTCGATTCCAAACATTCCCTCATAAGCTACGATTTCCTCGCTGTTCGCAGCATAAACTTCCGTATTATCCGGATAAAGCAGCAGCACTGGATATTCCTCTTGATAAAGTTCCAACGCCCGCCCTTTTGACAACGGATATACGCCATCATTGCGATAACCGTACTCATTACGTTCCGTAAAACTGGTATTCTGATCCGGCACTCCCTCCAGTTCTGCCCTGGCATTCTCCATGATCTCATAACGTATACGCACATCCGTTTTCTCCAGAGAATCCCTCAATTCCTGTGCTAATAAATATGTGTCCTTACTATTGTCAAACTGACGTGCATACTTCACAATCAAGTTCCGTTCCTCATCATTGAATACCGGTTCCCAAAAATCCATGCGGTTCATAATGTTATACGCCTGCTGAACGGAAGTCAGTTCATCGCTTCTATGTATTTCATTTTCGTTATAATCATATTCAAAATCGTAAAAAGCTGAATACCCATTCCATCTATTTATGCTGTCCAAAACGGGAATCATATCTGCGCCCTGTCCAGCCAGATAGTCCGGCACCGTACCATCCCATTTCACGTCAGCAAACTCTGCCGCCTCATGAAGTAATTTCTCAACCTGTTCCCCGTCCATATTCGTGATGCGGTATGAAATATAATAATCATCTATGGAGCCGGAAAACAAAACTATAACATCCGAGTCTCTGATTGGCTCATTTTCAATCTCCCGGATTTCTCTTTCAAGACGTTCATGTTCTCTTTGATTTTCCTCTATTTTCTCTAATAATTCCCTATATTTCCCCATATATGCTCCTTTCCGGGGTTGCCCCTATAATACTGCTTCTTGTTTTTTAACTTTATCTGCTGCGGGCGATCTTTTCGTCTGATTTCCCTGGGCTTTTTTCAAAGACTCCAGTTTATCCATAATGGCCGGTTTTTCTTCCACCTTTTTTTCAGCAGGAACCTTTTTATTGTTTTCCCGGCTTGTTCTGCCATCCATTTGCTCCAACAGCACCAGCTTCGCAATATCTTTCTCCAGTTTATCTGCTTTTCTAAGACAGAAATTCTGCATACTCTTATATGGACGCTTCATATGGTGGAAAAAACCTGTTTCTTTCTGCCGGGGTACTTCCAACGCTTCCTTTCCCGACAATGCTCTGCCGGCATTCCTGGCATGGATGGCAGTCTCTCGTAATTCCTGGCTCACTCGGTCAATCTTATCCATCGAATCCTGCATATCCTTCGCAGTCTGTACGAAAGAATTATGTAATTGTGCGAGCTTCTCTTTCACTCCTAAAAACTCGCAGACATGATTTAAGGCGGACACACCATGTTCTTTAAAATTCTGAACAAGCTGTACCGCCTTATCATTAAGGTTTACCCGCATTTCCTGAAGCTGTTCCCGCAAAAATGCTGCTTTTTCCTGTAATCGCCCGGATAAATCAGTCAGGACATTCCGTATTTCCTTTGTCTGTGGTGTATTCTGCACATTGGCGAGCTGTTCTTTTACCGTATCCAGTTCTTCCAGAACAGCGTAAAAATTTTCCTCAATATCATTCATATAATTCATCAACAGAGAAACGGTCTGCCGGTTCTGTTCCATATTCACATCCAACAAAATTTTAAGCAACTCCTCTACCCCCGGCATTTCTGCCGTTTTTTCCTCCGCTACATCAATCTTCATCGTATCTTTTTTACTTTCTACTGACATACAAACCTCCTATAAACTTGCCGCTTTTTCTATATTTCTGGTTTCTTCTGTTCCCATCCGGCTTGTCTGCTCTTTAAAATGTGCCAGTTTTTCCATAATGGACGGACGTGCGGCTGTAGCTTTATCCGGATCTGCAGTCGTTGGAAACTTTTTAATTTCTGCTGACTGTCCATAAGAAACATCTGATACCCCGGACTGTTCTGTTTCTTCTTCCGACTCATCCAGACACTCCTCTCCCCCTTTTTCATCCATATTCAAAAGGGCGTTCAGTTCCGCCAGACGGTTCATTTTTTCATTCAGCTCCGTTTCCTGCGCAAACGGTTTTGTTACCTCCTCTTTCACATTTTCAAGCTGCTTCTCCGTATTGCTTAACTGCTCTTTTTCCTTTGTCAGTTCATTTTCCATTGCGGACAAAGCATTATTTATACGGGTAAGATTACCGAATACGTCTGAACCAATCTCCACATTGTGGGACAGTGCACCTTTTAAGTTCAGGGTAAATTTCTGCGAAAAACTGTCAAACGTGACACTCATCTTAAATCCCAGGTATTCTCCGATAGGCGTTGCGATATTGGGAGATTTTACCTGCTTGCAGAAAGCGATCAGCGCTGTTCCAGCCTCTTTTTTGTCCGTATACATACGTTCTCCGAGTTTCATGGCAAAAATCTCTTTATCGGCAGGCTTCACTTCCCGGTAATGTGACACATCAATTTCATAGGCCGCTATCCGTTCTTTTAAGGCGCTGATCTTCTTCGGATAGTGTTTCGCAATATTATCCTCCAGACGGTAAATCTGGCTGGTATGGTTTGCTTTTAACAATTTCAGCTTTGATACCTGAATATCCAAGTCCATCTTTTCTTTTATGTACGGATTGCCTGTTGCCAGGGCTTTCACTTCCGCATAACTCAAGCTGGCTTCATCTATATCCTCACAAGACCTTACCGGCGATTTACTTGTCATGATCTGGCTGATGAATTTCTGTTTGTTTTCGATGACCTGCCAGGAATACGCATCAAAGGTTCCCTCAGTGATATAACGGAAAATACGGACACGCTCATTATGGTTTCCCTGACGGATAATTCGCCCTTCACGCTGCTCAATATCGGACGGACGCCAAGGTACATCCAAGTGATGTTCTGCGATCAACAAATCCTGCACGTTGGTTCCGGCTCCCATTTTTGCGGTGGAGCCAAGCAAAAAGCGAACCTGCCCGCTTCTTACCCTTGCGAACAGCTCCGCCTTTCTTGTTTCCGTATTTGCGTCATGAATAAATGCGATTTCTTCCGGTGGCACTCCTTTTGCAATCAGTTTATCACGAATATCATGGTAAACATTAAATATGCCGTCATTTTTCGGGGTGGACAGATCACAAAAAATTAACTGCGCTGATTTTTCTTCCGCTGTCTCATTCCATATTCCCAATGCTTTTTCTACACAGGCATTGACCTTTGAACCTTCCTCATCCGGCAGCATCGGATTTATCAGACGCTGATCCAGCGCCAGCTTTCTCCCATCATTGGTAATTTTCAGCATATTATCAATGGAAGAATCCACGTTTCTATTTCTCACATCCTCCGCCCGGTCTGCAAGGCTTTGAACCATTTCCTGCTGATACTCACTGGGCTTTTGCACTATATCCTCATAAACAACCTCTGGCACAGGAAGGTTTAACATATCCGGTGTCTGGATGTCGGCACTTTCCTTAAACAAAGAAATCAGTTCCGGCAAATTAAAAAACTTCGCAAATCTTGTTTTTGCCCGGTATCCGGTTCCCTCCGGAGCCAGTTCGATGGCTGTAATGGTTTCTCCAAAAGCAGCCGCCCAGGAATCAAAATGTCCCAACCCCAGTCTCTGAAGCGTCCCATACTGCAAATAACGCATATTTGTGTATAATTCTGTCATGGAATTGCTGATCGGCGTTCCAGTAGCAAAGGTAACGCCCTTTCCTCCGGTTAATTCATCCATATACTGGCACTTTGCAAACATATCCGAAGATTTCTGCGCCTCTGTCTGTGCGATGCCGGCAACATTCCGCATTTTTGTATAGAGGAACAAATTTTTGAACGCATGGCTCTCATCCACAAAGAGCCTGTCCACTCCCAACTGTTCAAAAGTAACCACATCATCCTTTCTGGAACTGTCATGCAACCGTTCCATTCTGGCCGCCAGGGATTTTTTTGTTTTTTCCATCTGTTTAATGGTATAACGCTCTCCATTTTCCGCCTTTGCCTGCTCGATTGCCATTTCAATTTCATCAATCTGACGTTCGATCAGGTTTTCCTGGCGTTCTCTGGATAATGGGATTTTTTCAAACTGGCTGTGACCGATAATGACCGCATCGTAATCACCGGTGGCGATCCTGGAGCAGAATTTTTTCCGGTTTGCAGGCTCAAAATCCTTTTTGGTTGCCGCAAGGATGTTGGCACCCGGATACAATCGCAAAAAATCACTTGCCCACTGTTCTGTCAGATGGTTCGGCACAACAAACAGAGATTTCTGTGCCAGTCCCAGACGCTTACTCTCCATTGCTGCCGCCACCATTTCAAAGGTTTTCCCGGCACCTACGCAATGGGCAAGCAGGGTATTATCCCCATATAGCTGATGGGCAACCGCATTTTTCTGATGTGGCCGCAAGTCAATATCCGGTGTCATTCCCGGAAATGTCAGATGGGAACCATCGTATTCCCTAGGCCGGTTTGAATTAAAAATCTCATTGTATTTTTTACATAGAACCTCTCTGCGGTCTGCGTCCCGGAATATCCAATCCTTAAAAGCCTCCCGGATCGCTTCCTGTTTCTGGCTGGCAAGAGTAGTCTCTTTTTTATTGAGAACTCGCTTTTCCTTGCCATCCTCCATGACGGTATCGTAAACCCGGCTGTCCCGCAGGTTCAGGGAATCTTCCAGTATTTTATAAGCGTTTGCCCTCTGCGTACCATAAGTAGTGTCGATCAGGGGATTCCCAAAATCCGCACTCTTTCCCTTGATATTCCATTGCCCGGTTACATCGGAATACTGCACACCAATAATCCCCTGCTCCATCTTCCGTTCCGGTGTTTCAAAAACCTCCCGCATAAAATCATTGATATATTTCTGATCTACCCAGGTAGCTCCAAGACGCACTTCTATCTCGGACGCGTCCAGTTCTTTGGGCTGTACCTTTTCAAGAGCGGTTACGTTTACGGCGTATTCCGGGTGTTTTTCCGCACATAATCGGGCGATTGCCAGCTTTTCTCTCACATTACCGGATAAATACTCATCACTGGTTTCCCAACCGGCATATGGATCATCTAAATCACTCAGTGGATTTTTAAAAATAACTCCCACAAGTTCTCTCACAATGCGGTCATAATTTTCAGAACCTCCAAGCAGGGAAGCCATATATCCAAGATCAACGCAGGCTTTCTCGCTCATGGAAACAGCCAGCGCTTCTGACGGTGTATCCACAGAAGTGATCGTTTCCTGACGCTTGATGGTACGTTTGGTAAACATATCCGCTTTCCGTTTCAGTGTGCCGTCCTCATTCAGCACTTCCAGCGAACATAGCAGGCAATAACTGGAGTCTTGGTTAAATGCCCGTTTATTTGTCCTGGAATTGATAAGGCCAAACTTCTTTGTAAACGCATCATAGAGATTGGACAATTCTTTCTGCTTTTCTTGTATAGCTCCTTCTCCGTACTCCTCCAACTGATACTGGATTACCTCATTGGTCGCATCACGTAAGGCAACCATGCCCTTGATCCTCTCCAGCATTGTTCCGGTCATTTCCACAGGTTTCATAACAGAGTTTTCCCGGTAATATACTTCCCCGTCTATAACAGTATAACTGTAATTCTTTACGGATGGATCGGAAGTTATCGTTGCTTTTTCCGTATCATCTTCCAATTCATCAAGACCGGCGCTTTCTATCTCTCCCTGAATGTGACTGGCTGCCTCCTTTAACTGTTCCTCAAAAGATTTTCCCTCAACCTGCTTACAAGTCGGTTCCATCCCATAAGGGCCGGACACCAATTCCATTTTGCCCACAACCATTTCCGGATGGTCGATAAAATACTGGTTCATGGCAATTCCATCTTCGTTCTCTCCAAGATGAACCCAATCCGGCTCAATGTCGATGATCCTGTCACGTTTTTTGAAAAATAAAATATCAGACGTTACCTCTGTACCTGCATTTTCCTTAAAAGCTGTGTTCGGCAGACGTACCGCACCCAAAAGCTCTGCCCGTTGTGCCAGGTATTTCCGTACAGCCGGACTTTTTTTATCCATTGTTCCCTTTGAAGTGACAACAGCCACAACGCCTCCAGGACGCACTTTGTCCAGTGATTTTGCCAGAAAATAGTCATGGATCAGAAAATTATGCTTATCATATGGCTTGTCAGCCACCTTATACTGCCCGAATGGTACATTTCCCACAACCACATCAAAAAAATCGTTGGGATGGTCTGTTTTTTCAAATCCTGCTATCTGAATATTCGCCTGCGGATAAAGCTGTCTCGCAATCCGCCCGGTAAGGCTGTCCAGTTCCACGCCATACAGCCTGCTATCCTGCATAGTTTCCGGCAGCATACCGAAGAAATTTCCAATACCCATAGATGGTTCCAGGATGTTCCCCTTTTCAAATCCCATTCGTTCCAACGTTTCATAAATAGACCGGATAATCACAGGGGATGTATAATGGGCATTTAATGTGGATTCTCTGGCAGAAACATATTCTTCCTCACTTAACAGTGCCTTTAGCTGCAGATATTCCTCATGCCATGCACTGTTATTTTCATCAAATGCCTCCGCCAGTCCGCCCCATCCCACGTATTCAGATAAAACCTCCTGTTCCTCCGGCGTCGCAATCCGGTGTTCCTTCTCTATTTGTTGCAATGTACGAATTGCGGCCACGTTGTTGGCAAATTTCTGTTTCGGTGTCCCGGCACCTAACACATCATCCTTTATCTGGAAATTTACTGCACCGGTTTTATCAATCTCAGCATCCAGTTCCGGTTTTCTCTTTTCTGCTTCAAAATCCGGTTTTAGCGATCCGGTCTCCCATTCTGTTTCCGGTTCCGCTTCTTCCTGCTCAGATGTCGCTTTCTCTGCGGATTTCTCCGCTGTTTCTTCCGGCCCTGCAAAATCAGGCTCTTTTTCCTCAAGATTTTCAGCAGATGGCTGTGTATTCTCCTTTTCTTCACTTTCCTGCTCACTTGCATTTAAAATATGTGCCTTTGCAGCATTATCAACGATTTCATCATAGGAAATCACCCGCAGTTCTTCCTCATGGTTGGAAAGATATTCTTCCGCCGCAGACTTGTTGATGAAAGATTTACCTTTTTCCGGATATGCTTCTAAAAGCCCATTCTCTCCTATTGTAACAAGACGGTAGCGGATTCCTTCCCTGCCATCCTGATAATGGTAAGTATAAAATCCAATGCTGTAATCGGTATAATCTTCGGTACTCTCCAACGCTACCACAATACGTTGATCTGGCTCATTCTGCATAAGCAGCTTTTCTCTGGCTTTTTCCAGTGCCTTCTGCTCCTTTTCCGCTTTCCATTCCTGATAGGCTTCTTTCGCTTTCGGGGACAGGAAACGGTTTGTGTCGATCAGCTTACGGATACGCTCCGCCACTTTTGCCCAAGTCAGCAAAATCTTAGCCGTAGGCTCAAAAATGCTGCCCTTACTCAGTGTTATTCCCTTTCCATTATGATCTTCATTACTATGCCATGCCCCCACCAGACCAGGGGCGCTTCCACCAATGCCATACTCCTGTTTTAAGAAATCCGCCTGCGCCTTCTTATCATGGTTATTTAGGAAAAAATCATAAATACGGAATAAACCGCCGGATACACCACTGCCCCGGCTCAACTTATGGTCGATCTCATCCTGTGTAATAAACGTCTCATGCGGCACTTCCACCGTACTCGCCGCCGGAAACTGCAGCGGTTCTCTTTTTAATTCCTCCACAGACCTGCGAATATCCTCCGGTCTGTAAATCAGACGGAACCGGGCTTTTACCTCTCCCCGTTCCAACTCTCCCATAGCCTGATCCATTTGGAATAAAATCTGCTCTATCCCCTCTGGTTTGGAAAGAAGTTCTGCCAGCTTTGCCTCGCTATCCGGATAACTTCCTGCCCTCAGTTCCAATTCCTGCGGCAGAGAACCATACTCATCCCGGAAGAAAAAATAAATTTTAGAAGCCAATTCCGTCTTTTCCTGCATTGGTACATGCCACATTTCTGCCTCATCCATGTATTTTCCGGAAAGGATCAGATTATGGGTATGTGCTTCTACCTCTGCCCAGGACAAGGTACGGACAGACTGGAAACGGGCCGCATTTCCTCTTGTAAAATTCATTCCGTTCTCATCGTACCAGACACAAAGCGGTTCTCCTTCAAAAGTAAACCCTTTGCCGCCCATCCCATATTCCTGCTTCAAAAATTCTGCCATTGTATCGGCATCCAGACCTTTTTGATACTTTGCAAAAATTCTGGAACGGGTATCTCTTTGCCCGCCACCGCTTAACAAAGCGTAATCTACCATCTCATCGGAAATTTGATTTACTGCCGGTAATGGTATCGCATCATCCGCACGATCTATGGCTATATTTCCAATCTGTTCCTCCATACTCGGAAACAGGCTCAACTGCTCATAGACCGGTTCTTCACGCTGTACGTTTTCAATAAAATCCTTATTTTTATCCGACAAAAAATCGGGCAGCATATCACTGTCCGATTTCTGCGTTTCGTTATGAGATTGTTCTGCTTCTGCCTGTTCTTCCTTTAAATCCACAGGCGGCTCTTTTTCTGGCTGTACTTCCCGCTCTAATGGTAAATCAGCTCTTTCAGGATAACTTCCTCCGCTGAGTACCGGATGTTGTTCATCATCTGTACCCACTTCATCGGATCGCTGGCTTTCAATTCCTCGTTCACTCCCTCTTTCGCTGCCATCCGCTCCGTCATATCTTCCATCCTCTGCTCTGCTGTTTCCTGAATTTCCAACAGATGGCTCATCAATTTGCCGCTCAGAAGAAGCCCGGAATAAATGCCCTTCTTGTTCTCCTTCAGATAATCTCTCCGCATCATACCGTACTTCGTCAATACCACCTCCGGCTGCTCGTCCATCTTGATATTCGGGATGTAATAATCTCCGTTCTTCTGATATGTCAATTCCATATTCACTACCCCTTTCTTTATCCTCTTTTTCAACTACTCTCTCAATTTCTTTCTGTTTTTTGCTTTCACGCTTTAAAGCATTATAGTGTCTGTTTCTCGTATTGTCAACAGGTTTTTTAGAAATTTCCTTGTCATATGCCCGGATTGCCTTTCCTATCTCCATCAGGATCGGTTTACAAAGCTCTGTGGTCTGGCTTCCAAGCTGCGATAAGACCGGAACCGTATTAAATTCATGGATATAATCAAAATTCTTGGTATCCTGATAGCTTTCCACATCCAGTCCGCATCTTGTAAGAAGCGTATAGGAAATGCTGGCCTGCAGCGTCTCCCTGAGATGGATTTTCAGCGAATATTCGTCCATTCCCTCCAGAAAGCTTCCATCCGTAAGGTACAGAAGATCTTCCGCTGTTTCTTCATAACAGTCATAAGTAATCCTCTCCGCAATTTCAAGCAATCTGCCCTCCAGTGTTTTTTCCGTATCGGTTTCCCCGTAAATACGTTCCAGGCGTTTCAGAACCGTTTCGCTATGCTCCGGTTTCATCTCCCATAAATAAGGATCACGTCCGATTCTTCGAGCCTTATGGACGTCAGCCACATCAAACACATATTTTAATCTCGGATATGGGGCTTCCTCATCAATCAGGGCAATTCCTTTTGCCCCCTTGTTTACCCAACAATTCAGTTTTTTACTGTTCCAGATTTCAATACTGGCGCAGGCTGTCGCATTCGGGCACTGTGCATAAATTAAAATCTGTTCCTGGAATGGATATTTATAGATCCTTGCGGCAGTATTCAGATACCGCTTCCAGGCTTCTTCATTTTTTACAATATCCTTCGCTGTCTCCTGTGCCAGCATAGATATATATTCATACTTTCTTGCCAAGTAAAATCCCTCCTTTAAGCATATAAAATCTTTTATGGATGCTTTGTTTCCTGCGGCCAGTTCCATTTCCATTCCAGATAATCTTTTTCAGAGATTTCCTGATTTTTTAACTGCCGCTTCTTCTCCAGCCAGTTTTGAAGATATTCGTCCATTTTCCCATATTTGAATCGGATGCCAACCACAGGCTGCTCTCCCTCCAAATTCACGCTAATGGCAATATCTCTATGATTGCTTCCATCCTGTTTTTCTCTGCACGTCTCCATAGCAAAAAGATGAACCGCACCCCTGTTTTCCTCATCCAGCCAGAAAAGCAACTGCATCAAATCTTCCGCCGATCCGAGATGCGGCCTGATAAAATTCAAAATATTTACCTGCAAAATATCCGCCATCAAAGATAAGGTTTCCCGTTTCGGAACCCTTGCGCCTGACTCATACTGTGCGATACGCACATCCGCACTTTTCCTGTCATATCCCAACCGGATACCTAATTCCCGCTGTGTCATGCACCGAAACATACGGATTTTCTTAATCTTTTGCCCTACTTCCATGTTTCCCCCTTTTCTGAAAAAAGGGAGCCGCACGTTTCATGCAGCCCCCATCATGCTATTTATTACGTTTTTTCACAATAACCAAAGCAGCAACGCCAACTGCGGACAATACCATTGCCAGCACAAACAGCCAGATATTCGTATCATCTCCTGTCTTTGGTGTGCTGACAGAAGTAGGATTACCCGATGTTTCTGGTGTACCAGGCTGGCTTTCCGGTTCCTTTTCATTCGTAAGTTCCACCTGATATTCCACCACCGGCGTTTTATCATCCACATATTTAAATGTGATCTTATGCTCTGTCTCGTCCAGTCTATATCCATCCAGCGTTTTTGTTTCTTTCAGGATATAGGTAATCGCCTTTTCATACGTTCCAGCCTTAAATGTGGCGATTGGGTAAGTTTTGGACTCTGCGTGTCCGGCACTGTCTGTTACCAGTGTTTCCAATACATTTCCTTCACTGTCACAGAGAGCAAATTCCACGCCTTTCATCGGCTTTCCGGAATCTTTATCAATTTTATTCAAAATGACTTTTCCTGCCGCCTGCTCATCTTCCATCTTTACAGACTGGATTTCTCCCGTATCTTTTACTTCAAAAGGCACTTTATTGGAAATGATATATCCCTTTGGTGCAGTTTCTTCCAGAAGTGTATATTTTCCAATCGGCAGTTTTTCCACATAATGCGGTTTCTTACCGGATGTCCAACTTTCAATAACCTCATTTTCTTCATTCAGAATATAGAGTTTCGCACCCTCCACCTCGGAGCTTCCGTCTGTCATATCCACTTTACTGATTTCTACTTTAGTGGTATCGTCTTTCATCTCCACTTTCTGAATTTCTGCAGTATTCTCCACAACAAAAGTAATACTCTCCGCCGTAGCATATCCGTCTGCGGGAATTGTCTCTGTCAGAGTATATTCTTTACCCACTTCCAGTTCTTTTATGATATGCGGCTCCCTGCCGGATGTCCATTCGTCTATGGTATTGCCATCCTCATCCGTTACTTTGAGTTTTGCCCCAGGAAGTTCCTCTCCAGTGGTAAGGTCAGACTTTGTGATCTCAAAGGTAGTTGCTTCGTTCTCAAAAGTAAAATCAAACGCAACTTCCGCTGTGTCTGCGCCCGCATACTCAAACTCAAATTCTTTTATTTCCTCTGTGGTTACAAATCCTGCCGGCGCTTTCACTTCTTTTACATAGTAGCTGCCGCCTACCGGAAGATCTGCGGTAAAGACAATCTTCCCTTCTTTGTCCGTTGCTTTCTGCTCGATCATAGTATCCGCTTTCAGGATTGTCTTTCCATCCGCATTTACAATATCCTCTTTCGTATAAAGGGCAAATATGCCGCCTTCTAATACCCTGTCAGAATCTTTCTCTTTTTTCAGCACCGTTATTCTTGCCTTCTGACGGTTATTCTGCCATTCCTCATCGTAGGTAACTACTGGAGTATCCTGATCCCGGTAAGTCAGATCAATTTCTCTCGCTTCTCCGTCCAATACAAACCCGTCTGCAGTTTCTTTTTCCACCACATAGTATTTTCCAAGAGGGAGGTCATCCGCTCTGGCATAACCAAGCGCATCCGTAGTAATCGTTGCTACCAGCTCGTCCTTTTTGTAGTAATCTGCACTTTCACCATCTGCGGCTTTAATATCTTCCAGTGCATACACTTCAAAGGTAACGTCTTTTAGAGAACCTGTCACATACCCGAAAACGGATTCCATCGCCCCGGCCACCATATCATTCCAGGAAGCTTCTCCAACAAATTCACCCTTTTTATTGATGATAATGCGTCCTGTCGGCACATCATCCTTCATCTCTACTTTCTGCACTTCGGCGGTATCAGAGACAGTAAACTCTACTTCCTCCGCCTTTAAATAACCGTATGGTGCAAATTCCTCACGCAGCACATAAGTTTTTCCTGTCTGAAGCCTCTTAATTACATGCGGCTCGCCTTTTACGGAAGTCCAGGTATCAATCTCGTTGCCATCCTCATCGAGAACGGTAAGTGTTGCCCCTTCCAGCTCTACCCCTGTGGTAAGGTCTGATTTTGTAAATTCCGTAGTGGTCGGCTGATTTTTAAAGATTTCCTCCAGTCTGACAACTTCCACATCCTGCCCCTGATAAGAAGCGGCCACTTCAATGATTTCATCGGATGAGACAAAACCTTCCAGTGCGGTAAGTTCTTTCACATAATATTTTCCAAACGGCAAATCCTGTTCAAATACCGCTTTTCCATCTTTGCCAGTTACAGCACTGGAAAGCTGTGTATCTGCTTTTACGATTACCTTATCCCCGGCCTTTATATCCTCCTTCGCATACAGACCAAACTCAGCGCCGGCAAGCACGCTGTCATTTTCTGCGTCCTTTTTCACAACAGAAAGTTCCACTTTCTGTCTGTCATTGGTAAATTCCGTACTTTCTGCAATCACCGGAGTATTCTGATCTACATAGACAAACTGTACGTTTTGTTCTTCGCTGTTAAGGACAAATCCCTCCGGCGCAGTTTTTTCTGCTACTTTGTATTTTCCAAGCGGCAAATCCTTTAATACGGCTTTTCCATCGGCATCCGTAGTCAGCTCTGCCACCTGTGCGTCTTTGGCATATACCAGAATTCTGTTTCCATTCCCATCCTTCTGGAAATCTGCTGTGTAAATATCCTCTGCAGCATAGACATCAAAAACAGCACCGGCAAGGTTCTGATTTTCATAAATAAAATCTTTTTTATATCCAGTCAGCACTTCGCCTTTTTTCAGTACCGTAAGTTCGCCTTTTACCGGATGGTTTTCATATACTACTTCAATTATGGCATCCCCGGAAACAGAATCAATCTGATAAAGGGTATCTGTATCCACCTTAATTTCCACATAGTTTGTGTTGATGGTGTATCCCTCCGGCGCAGTCACTTCTTCAATGCGGTAACGTCCGATTTTCAAATTCTGCGGCAGAATCAGATAACCATCCGCATCCGTAAAATAAGATTTATGTGTTACCGTAGTCGGATAAGTAGTTACCTGTTCCACATATTTCTCATTATCAAGGTCATAGACTTTAAATTCCGTACCCGCAGCCAGGACAGTTTTCTTTGTCTCATCGTCCTGCTTTACGATTTTCAGTTTCGCCGTAAATTCATCATCCAGCAGAACACGCCATACCTGCGGTTCTGTCGGCTTATGTTCTGTGATGCGCACAATGAAATCATCCACCGGCTTATAATGATGGGGTGTTGTGCTTTCCCTTACAAGGTATGTACCAAAAGGAAGTGGAATGGAAACTGCATACCCTTTTTCGTCAGTGAAAATTTCTGTCGCACCATTTTCTCCGATCACTGCCGGTTCTGCGGAAGAAAAATCATAACTTCCATCCTCTTTTACCGGAAGGGAAGAAAGCAGATAAGCAGTAAATCCTGCACCTTTTAGCAGCTCTGCGTCCGTTTCTCCGTTATTGGCTGCTTTAATGATCTGGAATGGCTGCTTCTTTACCGGTTCCGGCGATGTACAGTCACGCTCAACCGTAGCAACCAGATCTCCCTCATAATCGCATACCAAATCATACTCGTTTTCATCCGCAAGATAACCGGTGGGCGGTGTGATTTCTTTTACAAAATATTCGCCCAGGTACAAGTTTTCGATTCTGGCTTTTCCATCCTTATCTGTGGTTAAAGTTCCAACCTGTGTGCCGGCTTTATAAAGAACGCCTGTCTTTCCATCCGGATGCACAATATCATTACGGGCATACACACCATAAACCGCATTTTCTAAAGACGCATCCCCCTGCGGCTGATTGGTATCCGTTTCCGCATCCTTTTTATACAATGTAATGGCTGCGTTCACTCTTTCATTGAGAAAAGTGTGGGAAAATGTAACCTTTGCTTCCTCATCATTGGTATAGGAAAAATCAAAAGAATAAACATCTTCCGCATTTCTCACATAATTGTCCGGTGCCTGAACTTCTTTTACATAATAAGAGAAGCCAACCGGCAGATCAGCGGTAAACTTCGCTGTTCCCTCATTTCCAGTGGTTACTTTCTCGATCAGGGCATCTTTTTTTACCACAGCCGTACCGTCCACATTTACCATATCCTCTGCGGCATACAGTCCGAAAATACCTCCCGGCAATCCATTAGCGGTATCTTTATCTTTCTTTACAACCGCAACCTCCGTTTTCTGACGGTCATTTACAAAAGTAGTGTCGGAAAACGCTGCTTCCGCCGTCTGTCCGGCATAAGTAATGGTTACTTTCTTTGTTTCTTTTGCATTATAGAAATTCTGTGGTGCCTGAACTTCTGTCACATTATAACTTCCAAGATGCAGGTTCGTTAAAGTAACAGAACCCTCATTCCCTGTTACCAGATTTTCTGCGACCAATGCCCCTGCCTGATAAACAACCGTTCCATATGGCGTTGTAATATCCTCTGCAGCATAAACATTATAAATAGCACCTTTCTGTCTGCGTTTCTCATACTGGAACACTGTGCCATTTTCATTGGATACCGCACCGGTAAACACTTCGCCCTCTTTGTAAATCGTCAGATTTCCAAGCTGCTCCTTATCCGTTACCGTCTGTTTTGCGCTCCCGCTTACAACCAGTTGCACACCATAGGAAGCTGTATTCAACACATATCCTTTCGGTGCGGTAATTTCCTTTAAGTAAACCGTATCCTGCGTTTTCATAATCGTAACACTGGACGCACCGTTTTTATCTGTGGCAGGCATTTCCACGATCAGGTTTTTGCAAGCTGCGTCACTGTAAAGCCCGTAAACGGAACCCGCCAGTGTCTGGTTCGTCTGTGCGTCCTTCTTTACAATTTCCACTTTTGCCTGTTGTACCCATTTCACAGAGAAATCCACATATTTCTCATCGGTCACGCCTTCCCCGAATACAAGGGCTAAGTCCTGTGTGTCACTTCCGGTTGTAATTTTATAGGCGGAATAATCTTTTGTTATACTTCCCTTCATCGTTACTGACCAGGAACCGGCTACATCAGCGGTCTGTGTCAATGGTGCGGAAAGATAGAACTTTGTACCTCCTGCTACTTCCACATCCGCCCCTGCTTTACTGGTTTTTCCGGTTGTTATGTTATGGAATTTCACACCATCCGGAAGTTTCATGGTAATGGTCTGCAATGTGTCAGCTTTAAACGTAATCTCTTTTGTCCTCTGGCTGTTCCCATCAATATAGGCGGTAACATCCGCATCGGAAAAAGACATTGCCACATCCGGGATTTCCGGCTGGCTCACACAATAGTTGTATAATTCCATTGCAAGGGACTGTCCTGTACTGTTTGTTCCTGAAAAAGCATCACTGCTTCCATTTGCGTAGGATGCTGCTATGTGTGTAATAATAAACCGTTTTCCGGTAGAAAAATCCGGATATTTCTCTGCAAAAAATCCCTCGTCTCCAGATGCCTTTGTTCCATAATAGCAGACCTTCGCCAGTGTCTTGCTATCTCCGAGCTTCGTAATGGTATAATTTCCATCCCCAGGCCCCGCTTTTGATGGCTGCACACAATAGGCGGTAGCTGTCACACTTCCGAATTTCACCGTATACGGATAGGTCACATAAGAGCCAAGCCCATAATCCGCATAATAATAAGCGCTTCCTCTGGTAACATCCACACTCTGCGCTGCCCTTGCAGAAAACAGCATTGGAGACTCTGCGGTAAACGTAACCGATTCCCCTTCTTCCAACTCCAGAAGATCAACATCCTGTTCCACCGCCTGCAGCATGACATCGCCAAGCGTAAGGCCGCTTTCCTCATCTACGGTATTTTCTGTCTCCGCTGCCTCCAGTGCCGCATCCAAATCCGTTTCTGTCAGCACTTCCGTTGTTTTTTCCGTCTCATTTTCTGTCCCGGTACTTTCTGACTCTGCTTCTCCAGTTTCCTCCGTTACAGCTTCTGTTTCTGTTGTAGGCTCCGGCTCCACTGTTTCCATTTCTGTTGCAGCTTCTGTCTCCGCTGTCTCGATCTCAAAAATTGCTTCATCCGTCACACTTTCTGACTGTGCCGGTTCCTCTGCCCATACCTCCTGTTGGTCTGATTCCCCATCGTCAGAAGACTCATCTTCCGAAGCGGCATTTCCCCCGCCCTCCGTAGCTGTCTCTCCTGCCGGTTCGGACGATGACTGCGCCGCAATCTCTTTTACCACGATATTTCTGGTAATCTGATAGGCGGGATGCCCGCTTACCGGTTCCACATAATAGACTGCCTTATAAGTGTCAGCATGATCGGTGGAAAAATCTTTCCCCGCCACATTTTTCGCTTCATGGAATATAACCTTGACTTTACTGTTATCCAAAATCTCCAATCCGGTAAAGTCACATTCCATATCAAATTTCACACCGGCTTCCAGCTCTATATCTTTTGCCGTTACAACTTCTTCTTCGTCCAGCATCTCTTTGACTTCCTCATAAAGAGGGTATTCTTTCGCCTTTACATCCGGTTCTGCAGCATACGCCATTACCGGAGATAAAATAGTGGAAAGAATTGTAAGTATTGCCATCATTCCTGAAAGGAACTGTCTGAATTTCGCTTTTCTTTTCATGTTCGCTACCTCTTTCTTTATCTGTGATTTGATTTTTTTAAAACGGACATTCGGAATCCGCTTCGATGCTTCCTCATGAACGCAATCCACGCTGCGGCTTACGTTCAAATTCCATTGAAAACTGCGGATATTTGCCAGAAGCGTCCATATGAATAATTGCGGAAAAGGTACTGTCCTTTTTCTGTGAATACAAACCGGATACCCTTGCTTTTCCGTCTCTTAAAAGAGCCTGGGCAATCGTTTTTGTCAGCTCTTTTCGCATGGACGCAAAATATTTGTTATTCTTAAAAAGAGCAAAGTCGCAATCTCTGTTCTCACAATAAAAATTGCTTTTGCTCTCATAAACGCTACCGCCACATTTCGGGCATTTTCCGACTGCCTTCCTGTCACTGGAAAACATCCCCTGACTGGCTTCATCTACCTCATGGTAAGTATGCACCAGATCAACAACCATTCTTTCAATTCCTGAAAGAATGGCGTCCGCTGATTTTTCTCCTTTTGCGATCAGCGTCAGATCATTTTCCCATTCTGCTGTCAATTTGGGAGATTTGACAACTTCCGGCAGCACTGTAATCAGCTTCACGCCATTATCCGTAGGTATCATCTGCCGGTTTCTGCGTTCAATAAATCCCTTTTCCACCAGCTTTTCAATGATTGCCGCCCTGGTAGCCGGTGTGCCCAAACCTTTCCGTTCTACCTCGTCACTCATTTCCTCATTTCCGGCACGTTCCATTGCCGCCAGAAGGGAATCTTCTGTAAAATGCTTCGGAGGCGCTGTGAAGTGTTCACTTACCTTTGTTTCTACGCCGGAAAACGTCATTCCTTCTTTCAACTGCGGTAATGGTTTCTCCTCTTTTTCCGCTCTTTTCCCCTCTTTGCACGATTTCAGGAACAGTTCTTCAACCGTTTTCCATCCGTTTTGCCGGATGCTTTTTCCTGACGCTGTGAAAATAACATCATTGCAGGAAAATTCTGCCTTTACTGTCTCATACACGTGTTTCATACCGGTGGCACAAAAAAGCCGCACCGCTACCAAAGATAATATCTGCATCTCCCCTCCCGGAATTTTATCGAAATCTGCTTTTGCGATCTCCATAGTAGGGATAATGGCATGGTGGTCAGAAACCTTTTTACTGTCCAATATCCGTCCCACATCCGGATCATGGGAAATTCCCTTCATAGAAGAAATGACGGTTTTTACCGCTTCCATCACATCTATGGCCGTCTGTCCCATATCCTCTGTCAAAAACTGGCTGTCCGTCCGGGGATAAGTTACTAACTTTTTCTCATAGAGACTCTGCGTATAATCAAGCGTCTGCTGTGCGGTAAATCCAAACAGCCGGTTTGCTTCCCTCTGCAGCGTAGTCAGATCATAAAGTTTCGGTGGGGTGACAGTCTTTTCCTCACTGTTTACTGATACAACAAGGGCCTGCCCTCCCTGGCAGGCTCCGGCAATCTGCTCCGCCTGGTTCTTATCATCAATCCGCCCGGTAATCGCATCCATCCCATCGCACATGATATGCGCCATAAAATACCGCTCTTTCTTAAAATCTGCGATATTCTTCTCCCTCTCCACCAACATGGCAAGGGTAGGTGTCTGCACTCTGCCCACTGTCAGCTTGTGATGGTACAGCACAGTAAACAAACGGGTGGCATTGATACCCACCAGCCAGTCTGCCACGCTTCTGCAGACCGCTGACTGATACAGGGCATCATAATCGCTGCCATCCCGCAGATGGAGAAATCCATCTTCTATGGCTTTTTCCTCCATGGAAGAAATCCATAACCGCTTAAAAGGTTTCTGGCATCCAGCCTGCTCATAGACCAACCGGAAAATCAATTCTCCTTCCCGTCCCGCATCTGTCGCACAGATAATTTCTGAAACCTGGGAATCGTGCAGCAAATGGTAAAGCACCTCATACTGATCTCTGGTATTTTCTTTTACCCGGTACTGCCAGGTATCCGGGATGATCGGCAGCAATTCATATGCCCATTTTTTCCATTCTTCCCGATATGTATCTGCGCTTGCCAATTCCACCAAATGCCCCACACACCAGGACACTATGTAACCATTCCCCTGCAGATACCCGTTCTTTTGCTCTGTAGCGTGAAGTACCTCCGCAATACTTTTTGCCACACTCGGTTTCTCCGTTATGACTAATTTCAACTATTACACCTCTTTTCTTTTGGTTCTCTTTTCACTGTTTTATTTCTGCAAAGAAAAACAGCTACGTTCCTGTGAAAATCCACTGCCGCCTCTGGTATCTTCTTTTCAATTTTCATGCTCTCCTTTCTGCCCCTGTCGCTGTAAGTTAAAAGGCAACCGGGACATTTTATTTCCTGATTGCCTGATGGTTTTATAACCTTATTGGAAAGAAACACTCTTATTCTCTGCTTCTTTACGGAAGGTGGTGCCACAGCACCGCCTCCGTCTGTTTTTACATATAGTCCTCATCCTCCGGATATTCCTCATCGTCATCTCCGCTTACTATTTCACTGTTTTCCGGAGTTTCCCCCTCTGCTTCATCTTCATTGACCGTTTCTTCCTCAAACTCATCTTCATCCTCGTCCTCATCATAATCAGAATCAAACGTATCGTTCTTTCCTTTGATGAATTTCAGATAATAATAGCCACCGCCTACTGCGATCAGGACAATCGCCATCAAAATCAATGTGCCGGAATTATTCCCGGACTCCGTTTTTTCTGCTTTATCATCCTTATCCTCCGTTTCTTTCTGCTCCGTAGGCTCCGGTTCGGTTTCTTCCTGTTTCTCCACCGGCTCTAAAGGCAGGGCAGACTCCAGAACAGCGTTATTTTGCGGCAGAGTAACCGTATTACTGTCTGTAAAGTTTAAAAGATCGTTTTCTCCAACCTCTGTCAGCAGATACACATTTTCCTCTGTTTTATCCTTATCCACGATCAGATAAAATACCTTATCGCTTTTGGTTGTAATCGTATAAAACTCTTTGCCGCCCTCATTTCCCGGACTGTAGGAAACATCTCCCTGCACCCTTCCGGTATCTTCTCCGGAACCGGCATTTTCCTGTTGTTCCGTTTCTGTGGAAGTGCCGCCCGTTGTCTGATAATCTGTGACCGTAGCTATGGCATTGGTAGGTTTTGTAGGCGTAGCATCCGTTGGCAGAGAATTATCCTGCTGTGTATTTCCTGTCCCGTCGGAAGTATCCTTTACCGCTTCCGGATTTTCATAATAAGGATTTACCACTTTGTAATTCTCTGACATATTCCCGGCCTTATCTCTGACCTGGAGGGTAAAATACTGATATGCCGTATCCGCTTTCTGCAACCGCACATTTAAAGTATTATTAGTAAGTTCTGTAAACTCATTGCCATTTACATAAATAGCAGCCACGCCGGAACCTTCATCAGCTCCCTGGATAATCAGTACACCGTCTTTTGCAGCCGCACTCAGTGTCGGTTTTGTCTTATCAAAACATTCCACATAACGGTTATGCTCGTAAGTCTTTCCGTTCTGGTCTGTGATCCTCACATACACGCTGCAATTACCAGTTACCTCAACTTCCATACTCTGTGTCACATCCGACCATCCACCATTTTCGGAAATCCTGGCTTCTGCCTTTGCAACTGAAAAATTTCCGGTATTCCTTACATCCTCTGCCCGGATACCAACCTTTGCCTTATCAGACTGCCACCCCTCCGGTGTATTTATGGTAATCTGTACCTCCGGTTGCTCTGGCTGTGCCTCTGTGGGTGCTTCCTCTGCCGCCGCACTCTCTGCCTGTACTTCTGCAAGTATTTCCTCTGCCGCCACACTCTCATGCTGTGCTTCTGCCGCATCCTCCGCTGCTTCTGCCAACACTGTCATGCCCCCGGAAGGGTTAAAAAAAGCTGTTCCCACCGGCAATCCCGTCATGGCAACAGCGAATAGCAACGCAGCTACTCTTTTATGAATTTTCTTCATTTCCTGTCTGCTCCTTTTCTCTGGTTTCTAAAATCTGTTTCTGTTCCTCATTGCTTATATCAATGAGCAACTGAAGTTCCTCGGCTGAAATTCCATTTTTCCGGATGATTTTCAGATATTCCATATCCTCAGCCTGCTTTTTCTGTTCCTCCAATTCCCTTGCCCGGTTCTGCAGCCGCTCAATTTTTGCGTAGGTTTTGGAAAGTTCTGCTTTAATTCGTTCTATGTTCAATAGTTTCCTCCTTATCTGCATGATCATGGTCTGCCGAATCCATAAAAATGGGATTGCCAGTATGAGGAATTGATGGATGTATACTGGATCGGATCACCGCAATGGATCATCTGCCCGTCACCGGCATAAATCCCTACATGCGTCACTGGTTCGCCCGCATCATAGGTACCGGTAAAAAAGATAATATCTCCCGGTCTTGCTTCTTCCGGTGAAACAGGTGTACAAATATTATAAATTCCCTGTGCGGTCAGCCTTCCCATGTTGCAGACACCGGAATTGGTAAATACATAACTGACAAATCCGGAACAGTCAAAAGAAGTTGCAGGACTGGAACCGCCCCAAACATAAGGCATTCCCAAATATTTCTCTGCTTCCTCAAATAACCGCCGTACCGTTTCATCATCATATGCCGTACCGCCGCCATACAAACCGCCTTCTCCGGCTGCAATGTAAAATACCGGGTTATAATACGTCCCATCCTTTACCAGTTCAAGATATAGCTGGCTGCCTGTCGCACTTCCCGTACTTCCGGTAGTACCGATCACAGTATCGGTTGTTACCGCCGCACCTTCTGACACAGTAATATGATTCAGATGGCCATATTTTATCTGAACGCCATCCTTATCCTGCGTAACTACATAATTTCCAAAAGTGCTGTCATATCCGGTACGGACAACTGTGCCGTCCATTGCAGACTTAACTTCCATTCCTTCCCGAACATTAATGTCCACGCCCCTGTGAAGCTCCATCCGGCCTGTGGCATTGTCCACAGAATAACCGTAATAGTTGCTGATATAGGCGTACCAGTTCAGTTCAATGGGAGTCGCATATACCTGAAGATTTCCCCTGTTGGAATACACAAGCTCATAAATTTCCTCCTGCTCATCATCCATCCGGGAATAAAGCACACTCCGCAGCGTTTTCGCCTGCACCGACACATTCAGCACATTCGCCGTAACTGTCCTCGTAACCTCCACAGAATTTTCATTGCCTTCCGCCAGATAACATTCCCAGGTCTGGTGTCCATGTGCGGACGCAGCCGCATGGTTGTCATAATAAACATCAAACTGCACCCCGTATCTGGCAAAGTTTCCGGTATCCTCTACGGTATATTCCACACCATTCATGACAACTTTAGTTCCCATTGGCAAAAATGGATTTGCCGCATCCACCGCAATGGTATGATTTGCCTGCGGCATTGCGCCGCTGGCAGTCGGCCCGCCGCTCCAAACGCCACAGCAGATAGGGCAGTTACAATAACCGCTGGTAACAACATTTCCCAGGGACTGTCCTACCTGTACCGTAGTGGTTTCTGTCCTGGTTTCCGTCTTTTCTTCTACTGTAATCCCATACTGCGCTGCAAACAGGCTTTCTAATTCCTCTTTCACTTCATCAAAGGTAAAATCACCATATTTCGCCGTCAGATAGCTGATTAGTGTATGCGGATCATGGCCGATGGCACCAATGTTATACCGGTACTCATCCTTTCCCGGATATTCCGCTTCCATTTGATTGATCTTCTGCTGCAGCTTCGCTTCCATCTCCGTATAATAAAGCTCTGCCTTCTCAATCTCGTCCGGCTCCGCCAGATAACTGGATGCGATCACCGTAGATACACCATTGGAAAACATGGCGGAACAAGAGGAAAATCCCGCCATAACAAACAATAACAGCATCATCAACAAACCGGCGGAAAAGATGGCTGTTACATTTCGGGTAACAATTTCCTGTGCTTTCCTTGCCACCTTTGTTGCCACATTGACTGTCCTGATTGCGGTATCTTTGCTTTCTTTTGCAATCTTTCCTGCCCGATATGCCTTCTGGTATTCCCTCTTAATCCGCTGTTTCTGCCACAGCCTTTGAAGTACCTTCCTTTGCATCTCCGGGTGTTCCTCCAGATATTTCCGGTATTGGTAACTGGTAGTTGTCCGATAGACTTTTCTTTCCAGACGGTTGATTTCTCTTTGTTGTTTCCTCTGTTTCCGATACCTCCGGTTACTGTGCTTACGAAGAACTGTTTCCCCGGCAAGTTCCGCTCCATGAACCGACTGCACCGCACTGTTATCCTGTTCTTCCTGACGGATTTTTCCATGAATCAGATTGCCCGCCGTATCTTTCATACAGACTCCGGCTTTTTTTACCGCAGCGTCCGGTTTCCAATTTACCGGTGCTTCTTCAAAATACAGCTTGTGCTTGATAACCTGTGTTTCTTCATCTTTTACACGCTGTATCTGGACAGACTTTTTCCGAGTCTGCCGTTTTTTAGCGTGCTGCAGCTTCTCCGCTAACTTTTTCGCCTTATCTTCTGCCTGTCTCAGTCTCTGGCTGCTCTTTTCCGGTTCCGCAGCGCCTTTCTCCGCCGCTTCTTTATTTTTCCGGTTCAGGCTCCCATCCGTTTCCATCTTGTCAAACTGCAATTTTCCCGGTTTGACCTGCTTCTGGTTATGGTAGCGGCTGCGGTGCTTCGCTTTCCGTTCCCGCACCGCCATAGCCGATTCATGGGAATAACCGCTGCTTCTGCCGCCATGATGGTAGCTGCTATTCTCTCCATCCCCTTCTTTTTCCGGCGGGCTGTTCGCCGCTTCCTGTTCCTCCGGCGGATTGCCTTCATCCGTTTTCTTTAATACATTTTTGTCACTGGCCTTCTTCTGTTTTTTTCCTGCCGCTCCTTTCTTTCCCACAAAAGACTGTTCCACATCTGATTTTTTAAATGACAAATCCGCTTCACGCTCTGTCACTTTCTTTCTGTCTTTTGTTGCAAGATTTTCCTCCACCAGTCCGTCTCTGGACATACGGTTGACTTTCTTCTCTTTTGCCTTATATTTCTGTTCTCCCAACGCAGTTCACCTCTTTTCTGCAAAAGGGATTTTTCATCTCTCAGTCTGCATTTCATCCGGTTTGGAACTCATAATTGCATAGGTACGGGTATCTGTCGGGTACTTATCAGAAAACGGAATAATCACATTCCCATAAAAAATCAGCCCTTCCCCCGCATTACTGTTGTTGACAAAAGAGAGCTGATGTGGTGAGATATTCAGTTTTTCCGCTAAGATTTTCTGATCGCCGCTGTGCTGGTTCAACATATAAATAAAATCACTGTTACCCACGATATTTTCTACCGCAAGAGAACCGAGAAAGTCACTGACGTTCTGTGTAAGTCCGGTTGGGATACCTCCCCACTTTCTGAAACGCTTCCAGATTTCTACAGAATAATTCGCTGTCTGCGGCTGCTTTAACAAAAGGTGGAATTCATCCACGTAATATCGGGTGGATTTTTTCAATGCCCGGTTGGTGGATACTCTTGTCCATACCATGTTCTGGACGATCAGCATACCTGCTTTCCGAAGCGTAGTTCCCAGGTCTTTAATGTCGAAGCAGACCACCCGGTTATTCATATCCACGTTTGTCCGGTGATTAAATACGTTCTGTGAGCCGGTTACATAAAGCTGTAAGCAGTTCGCAATGCGTCTCGCCGCATCATTTTGGGGCGCATAGTAATTCAGGCGGTTCAGGAAATCTTCCAGAATCGGCATATTCTCCGGTTTTGGATTGTTGAACAGATATTCTTCATAAATATCCTTAATACAGTGGTCGATAATGGAAACTTCATCTCCGTCCAGTTCTGCGTTTTGCGGCTTTTTCATAATCAGCTCACAGAAAGAAGCAATAAACTCTGACTTATCCGCAATAATGGTATCTACGTCCTCCACATCACCATTGATCCGGTATTTTTCCGGATGATAGATAACATCCAGGTTCACATCCATTGGATTAATATAATCGGTACTCTTTGCGCTGATTTTTACTACCTGCCCATTCAGGGCATGAACCAATGGGAAATATTCGCCCTCCGGATCACAGATAATAATGTCATCATTGGTAATCAGGAATACATTTAAAATCTCCCTCTTTGCGGAAAAACTCTTGCCACTGTTATGTACGATCACACCACAGGCAAGCTGGAAATTTCCGTAAGGTTCCACCGTCATATCATAGACCGGAACAGGTTTTGAAAATGTTTTATGTGCGACGTGCATAACAGAATGTTTCGGCATGAGATCAGTTCCTTTTTGCAGGCTCCACGCTTCCACATACTGCCCATCCGCTGTTAAAAAGAGATGTTCCGGCGTACACTGGATACGCTCCCCGTTATCCAGCGTTACGATCACAATCTCTTTCACATACTTTGATACACGCACCTCATAGCCTATTGACGGTGTAAGGCTGGAATTTCCAAAATCATAACTGATAACCGGAACCCCGCCCTTTTGCCTTGCCAACTGCTCAAAGCTCATTTCCGTACCATCGGTAAGTTTCACTTTCGTATCCCCGGTAAAGCATCCCGGCGTACCCAGTATCAGGCCGTTGGGATTTTTCAGCCGCTTCCGGTCTACCATTATCATATTATTCGATAAGGCATTCAGCCCATAATAAAGTGCCTCCCCATCCTGGAATAACTCCTGTGTGGTAAAAGGCACGAAAATAGCTGTGGAGGTGGTTGTCAAAAGCCGGTGAATCCCTGTTTGGTTCACGCCAAGCGGCAGTGATGCCTCCATTCCCTGCTCCTGCAGATATTGAAGCCTTCGGATATTACAGTTATATTTCTGTGCGATACCCGCCGTCTGGTAAGCGATATTATCCAGTTTCCGTTTTGACTCTGCCGTATTCATAAGCAGGAATGTAATCTTGAACATTTTCTCATTTCTGGACTGCAGCTCATTCAGCAGGCTTTCCGCTTCCTCCCCATAAGTGGAAATATCCGTAGGTATGATGTCCATATCATATCCGCTTCTGACCGCTTTTTTCTGTTCCTCAATCTTCATTTTCTGGATATTGGACAGTGTATTTTTCAGACTCTTGATGGCTGCTTTCGGATCAATTGGCTGCACATGGATATTCACAATCAGATTTTCTTCCATGTCCAGAAAGTCCGCCAGCATCTTGTCTGTCAGTTCCGGAGAAGTAATCTGCAGGTAAGACACGCATCCAAAGGTCTGCCCCATACGAAAATAGCTGTCATTACGGAAATCAAACCCTGTGGGCGCAATAAAATCTTTTGTCCCAAGCCCGGTTTTCGCAACCATACCGTAGTGGAACCGGAATGGTTCTTTCGTGTCCATATTTAAAATATCATGCAGGATTTTCAGCCGTTCCACACCATTTAGCGGTTTTGCCGCAGCACCCAACACTTTAAAATTGTTGAGGATGTCCGTCTCGATCCGCTCCAGCCTTGCTTTTGCGGTACGCAGGTTCTCCGCTTTAATACCGAACGTGATGTATTTCGTTTTTACCAGGCCATTATTCCCTTTTGCCAACTGCATTTTTAACATATCCGCATATTCTTTTCGAATATCGTCAAAACTGTCCCCTTTCGGCGGGATGTCAATCGTCTTTGCATACTCATCGAAATTAACCTGTTGGTTCAAAAAAGAAATCTGGAACTGGATGGAGCTGTCAAAATAATTCAGAAACTCACAGTAATTCTCAAAAATTGTGGTTTTATCATCATTCTGCGCAAGCTGATAGTTAATATCAAAAAACTGGATGGTTTTCGAGAAAAATTTATCCTCTGTCCTGCAAATGCCGTCCTTATAAATTTCTTTATATGGGATTGTCTCCTGGGCCGTATGCGGAACTTTTTTCTTCTGCTGTTCCGCTTTCAGCGCCCGAAGCTGCTTTAACCGTTTCTTTTCCTCTTTTGTCAGCCCTTTTCCAAAATCCGGCTGCGCCTTATTTTTTGTGCTGTGTTTTTCGGAAAAAGCGGAACGGATTTCTCGCTTCGCTGGCTTTTTTTGCCTTTTTCTCAAGTTTTGCACCTTCTTTCTCTAATCTGTCCTGTTCCACCAACCGGTCATACATGTTTTCAGACCGGTATACCCGGATACCTGGACGCAAAAACTTCTGCCGGATCATATGGAACAATATTTTCTCCGCCGGGAATCCATCCTTTTCATACATCGCTAAAAAGAAATAGGGCAGCATCACGATTACCATAAGTGTAGCTGCAACATCTGTTCCCAACCCTGACTTTGTTAAAAAATAAATTGGTATTCCGCATACCCCCGCAAGGGCGAAGCAGATAATCTGTCTCTTTGTTAAATTTAGTGCCACTTTCGTCTTTACCTTTGATAGATCCTTTGGCACTGGTACATACGCCATAATGTTCCCTCCTAATGTGCATTAAAAATAGATTTTGACAGGGAACCCGTCTTAAATAAACTAAAACATAGGATTACTGTATAAGCTGCCACAGACCAGATCGCTGTATGAAGATCATCCGCTACCGTAATGGTATTTACCAGAACAGCGTAAATCGCCACACATACCATCATAAAAAATCCCTGGAACCCTAACGCCAGTAATGCTTTCACATAATTGTTTCCAATACTGCCCCATTCCCGGTTGGTAAAAGTAGCAAACGGGATTGGGGAAACAGAGACATAAAGGTATATTTCAATCATACGTCCATACAAAATGACGGTAATTAGGACAGATATGATTTTCATGCACAGACTGACTACCATCGTCTCCAGACCAAGCCCCAAAAGCTCTCCAATTCCCATATCCTCCACACCATTTTCCAGAATGGTCTTTAGTGCGTCCGCCACATCTATGGCAGCGTTGCCGTTTATAATGCCTCCGGCGTTCGTCACCACATGGTTTGCCACATCAAATATCGCCATTGCAATATCAAACGTATGCGTCACCAGATATACTGCCACCCACATTTTGAAAATGTATTTGAAGAACATGAATGTGTCCGTATCGTGCATGTTGTTTTTCTCCATAATCATGGAAATCAATTCATAACACAAAACAAACGTGATAATCATCCCCGCAATAGGGACAATGACATTATCCGACAGAGATTTTATCATTGAGAAAATGCCACTGTTCCAACTTTGGGGTGTCTTTCCCACCTCCGCCGCAATGGTGCCAACCTTTGTATTGACATCTGTAAACATTGTTTCAAGGTTTGATGTAATCCATCCCGTCAGAAGCTCCTTTATGAACTCTGTTATCTTTTCAATAATCCCGCCCATCGGTTTATCCGAACAGTGTTGCCAACTGCGGAATCAGGTTCATTCCGATCAGCACGATGCCACCGCCCGCCATCAACTGCTTAATTCCCTGTGATTTTGCACCGGGATTGTCATTGCCGTATCCTTCCAGAAGGTTGATTACGCCCCATGCCGCAAGACCGGCCCCGATTGCGCAAACCAACGTTTTTAAAGTTGTAATCGCCGTAGTAAAAAATGCCATATGTGTACCTTTTATCCTTTCTTTTTAAGAGAAAGGGAGCAAAAAACGCTGTTAAAACCCTGCCTTTTGTGGTAGGATAAGGACAGGATTTTCCTTTGGAAAATCCGACACTGACGCAGCCGGTACATTCATTTTGGTCGATGGGGTATCGGCTGCCTTTTTTCTTCCAATGGCTCTCATTGTTTCCTCCCTTACTTTGCGACAACTTGTCGGGAAGCTGCCTGTTTACTGGTTACATTTCATAGACTTCCACCGTATCATCCGGTTTCAATACAAGATTTGTGCTTAGATATTTTTCAATATCAAAGCGGTTCTTATTGTCATAGTCCGAAAGGTATTTATAGTTCTTATGCTTGCAAATATCAAATTTGTTCGAGAAGAATGGCCGTACTCCCCGAAGCTGCATAATACATTTCCCTCCGTCCATGACTGCTATTTCATCCTGGCTCATCAACTCCTTCCCTGTTTTCTGGTAGTTCAGTCCATAAGACCGCTGACTCCCCCTCGTATCTGAAGTGTTATAAAGGTCGATAGTCTCCTTTCCCAAAATTTCCGCCATCTCTTTTAGCGTAGTTTTTTCTTTACCACCCAAAAAGAGTGTCGAGTCACAGTTTCCCTCAATGGTGTCAGCGTTATCTTTGTAAATCGCCTTTAACTGGCTTTTTGACTGCAAAATAATAGAAGCTGATATTTCCCTGCTACGGATCGTAGCAATCAGCTTCTCAAACTTCGGTATCTGCCCAATATTCGCAAATTCATCCAACAGGCACCTCACATGGATCGGGAGCCTGCCGTCATATACATCATCCGCCCTGTCACACAGCAAGTTAAAAAGCTGCGTGTACATAATAGACACAACAAAATTAAACGTATCGTCCGTATCCGATATAATGACAAACAATGCGGTTTTCCTGTCTCCCAGCAAATCCAGTTCCAATTCATCATAGCTCATAAGCTCACGTAATTCCGCTATATCGAACGGGGCTAATCTGGCTCCGCAGGAAATAAGAATACTTTTTGCGGTCTTGCCGGCGGCAAGTTTGTATTTCTTGTACTGCCTGACCGCAAAATGCTCCGGCTTCTCCGCTTCCAGTTCTTCAAACATAAGATCAACCGGATTTTTAAAATTTTCATCATCCTCTCTGGCTTCTGATGCGTTAATCAACGCAAGCAGCGTATTAAAGTTCTTTTCTTCCTCCCGGCCCTCATACCAGATGTAGCCGATCAGCGCACAATAATACAGCTTCTCAGCCTTCACCCAAAAATCCTCGCCGGATTGTTGCCCTTCCCCCTTTGTATTAGCGATGATTGTTGTTACCAGTTTCAGAATATCCTTTTCGCTGCGGATATACACAAATGGATTGTAGTGCATGGATTTCTTGAAATTAATGGTATTCAAAACCTTAATTTTATAAGGCTCATATACCACCTTGCCATTTTTATCACGCACTATCTTTCCATCCTCGTCCGTCTCAGGACTGCCTCTCTCCAACAGTTTTCCTACCTCAACCAATACCGTTCCTTTCGGATCAGTGACAACATATGAGCTGTGCATCTGCATTAAATTCGGTTTCACAAAGAAGCGTGTCTTACCGGAGCCGGAACCGCCGATCACAAGAATATTTTTATTTCTGGCATACTTCGGTTCTTTCGGTCTGCCAGACATCATAAGCCTTTCCGTTTCCGTCAGGATGATGTTATTCTCAAACACCGGATCGACATAGGGCTGTATATCCTTTTCCGTTCCCCATCTTGCAGAGCCATACTCCACACCCTGCCGGTACTTCTTTGCGTTTTTCGCCCTATAATACACAATCATCTTCACCGCAATGCCGCCAATGATACCATAGAGCAAATCCATGTAATGCAAACTCGGTAACGGATTTTCAAATGCCCGTTCAAAATAATTGAATGTTCCCATGAACTTATCCCAGGCACTCGCACCATCACTAATACGGTACAGCCAGACTATCTTGTTAAAAATATAGGCAAATACAAGATAAGGGAAATTCAGCAGAAACAGTTTTTTTCTGTCTATTCGTTTCAGGCTATTTTTCTTATCGTTCACAAAATTTTTTACATCCGCCAGCATTTTGCCCGGAATACTTTCTGCCGGAATGGATAACGCCGGAGATTTCCCTCTCCGGTTCGGGGATGCACGATTAGGATGAGCCTTTCTCCTTTCCGGCTTTCGCTTTGACTTCACTATCTGTTTTCCTGTCATAAGCTCTGTCCCCTGTCTTTCTGGTGTTCTCTTGACCGTTCCCGGTTCATGCCTTTCGCAACAGCATCCTTGAAACGGGTGAGTTTCTCCATAATGGACGGCTTACTTTTTTTCTTCATCTGCACTCCCACATATTTCTTAAAAGCCAAATTCATCGTGTCATTATCCGGAGCCTTAAAGAACACATAATAGGTCGGCGGCTTTCCGTTACCTGCCTTTTTGAGTGCGAAATCCAGCTTGTATTCCTTTGCCACACGTTCAAAAGACTTGATATTTCCGTCCGTAATCTCAATATTGGATAGTCCAACGCCCTGCTTTTTCAAGTCACTGTAAGACTGTTTACCCCTTTTATAAGGATTTTTTCCTTTCTGGTTCTGTGCCGCCAGATACTTGCGTAACATCATTCGCAGCACATCTGTAGTTACTTTTGCAGTCTTAATGGATAAAGCAATGGTTTTCTGTGTAACTTCTTCTTCCAATTTTGCATGACCTCCTTTCTGCCTGCTGATCTGATTTACGGTGGTATCAGCAGATAATGTAAATAAATCTCCATAGGCAACTCCTTTCCGCTTCCCGACAAGTTGACGGGAAGCGTATTTGATAAATAAAAAACCAATTGATTCTTTTCAGCAAAACGAACCAATTGGCTTTTTATTATTTTTTAACTTTTATATCATGGTTACCTGTAATATCCCTGTCCTTCTCTTTGCTACCCGTATACCCATATTCACCTTGGTGTTTTCCTTTTGAATTATAAACTTCCAAAGCGCCATGCTCTACATCCACAGATAAAAAAATCGTTTCACCTCTTTGACTCCTAAAAATCTTTCTTATGGCACCACGATTTAATTTTTCAATTTCTTTATCTTCAATGTATCCATTTCTACTGGCAACTTCCGTTGCCACTTTTAGAAAAATAGGAATTCTATTGCATTCTCCTTTCACAAGTTTATCTTGTACCTTTTTGTAACCTCCACATAACTCACTATTTGGTAAAGGATTACTTAAAATTGGCGATAATATTTTCTCAACGTCTATTTCTTCTTTGCTAATAATCCAATTTGCAATATTAGATTCCAGTTCTTCTTCAATATCATTTACAAG
>NZ_JAFBIZ010000139.1 GCF_021531995.1 Faecalicatena contorta | reverse complement strand
CTAGTGTGGGGCGTTAAGAGCGTCCTGGGTGGGTTCGATTCCCACATGCCTCCGCCAAAAAAGATGCTTTTTTCGTTAAATAATAGTCGAAAAAAATTATTATAGATAATATTAATAAGTGACAAAAGCGTTGAGAAAATGTCAGACGAATATGAGATGTGTTTTCGTATGATATTTTTTGAGTTTATTTCTTGATTTGGAGTGTTAAGAAGTTGGCGAGGTATCGGGCTTCTTGCATATATAAAAGAGAGAAAAGGAGAAGAGTGTTATGGGAAGAGTGCAGTTATTATTACGTCAGCACGTAGGTGCTCCGTGTGCTCCGTGTGTAGAAGTCGGAGCTGAAGTGAAAAAAGGTACACTCATTGCAACTCCTACCGGACTTGGGGCAAATATTTTCTCAAGTGTATACGGTAAGGTAGTTGAGATTACAGATGATCGCGTTATTATCGAGGCGGCAGATGAACAGCCGGACGAATTTGTTCCGATTGATGTTCCAGCGGATGCAAGCAAGCTTGATATGGTAAAGGCAGCCGGTGTTGTCGGTATGGGTGGTGCGGGATTCCCTACAGGAGTCAAATTGAATATTAACCTTTCTGAGACACCACTTGGAGAGATGAATCCAGAGATCAATCCGGAGATTGATGATGTGAAAGAGCCGGGAAAATATAGCTACATCTTAGTAAATGCAGCAGAGTGTGAGCCGGGGCTTGAGCACAACATCAGACAGCTTGAAGAACAATGTGATAAATGCCTTCGGGGTGTAAAATACTGTATGGAGATTACACAGGCTGACAAAGCAATCTTTGCAATTAAGAAGAAAAACAAAAAAGCTGTGAAAACATTGCTGGCAGCAATTGAAAATGAAGAGAACATTTCATTACACCTGCTTCCGGATATTTACCCAATGGGTGAAGAGCGTGCGGTTGTTCGTGAGTGCCTTGGATTGAATCTTGATACAACACAGCTTCCGTCAGCGGCAAGAGCGGTTGTTGTTAACCTTGAGACAGCAGCAAGAGTTGCTGAGGCAATTGATGAAAAGAGACCATGTATCAGCAAAAATATGACAGTACGTGGAAATATCAAAGGCGGAAATGCAGCACATGTATTCATGGATGTTCCGATTGGTGTATCTGTTGGCGAGATGATCGAAAAAGCCGGCGGACTTGATAAACCGGATGAAGTTGGCGAAATTATCATGGGTGGAGCGTTCACAGGACGTGCAGTAGAGCTTGATGAGCCAACGACAAAGACAACAGGTGGTATCCTTACAACATACAAAATGCCAGACCTTACAGGTAAGAAAGTAGGGCTTCTTGTCTGTGCGTGTGGCGGTAATGAAGCACGTATGCGTGAGATCGCAGAGAAAATGCATGGTGAAGTTGTGTCCGTATGCAGATGTAAACAGGCAATTGAGAACAAACCGGGTGCACCACTTAAGTGCCTTCGTCCTGGAAACTGTCCTGGACAGGTTAAAAACAATATGCAGTTTAAGAAAGATGGCTGCGAATATATTATTATTGGTAACTGTTCAGACTGTACAAACACAGTTATGGCATCTGCTCCTCAGATGGGACTTAAAGTATTCCATCAGACAGACCATGTTATGAGAGCAGTTGGTCACGCACAGTATCGTCAGCTTACAGTATCTAAATGGGTTGACCAGGATATTGATGTAGAAGACTAGTTATGGTATAAATTGCGGAAGTAAGGAGTGATTCCCCGATATGACTTTTTACGGAGCAATTATATATATGTTAATTATCACGATTAGCAAAGTAATTAAAAGGAGGGAACAATATGTCTATTACAGCTGAAACAGCGAAACAACATGCAAATGATCCTGCAGTGTTATGCTGTAGAGCAGAGGCTGGAATCATTATTGAACCAGCAAATCTTGAAGATCCAGCAATTTTTGATGAGTTAGTTGACTCTGGATTATTGAATCTTGATGGATGCTTAAAAATTGGACAAATTTTAGGAGCAAAACTTACAAAAACTCTTGATTCTCTTTCACCACTGACAGCAGATGTTGTTGAGGGAGCAAAAGATTCTGTAGAGGAAGAAGCAGAGGAAGAAGCAGAGGAAGCAGCTCCAGAAGTAGCAGCTCCGGCAGCAGCAGCTCCGGCAGCAACAGCAGTTGCAGGCGGAGTTCTTAAAATCCACATTGGTGAAGGAAAAGATATTGATCTTTCTATTCCGGTTGGTGCACTTGGCGGAGGCGCTGAGGTAGTAGAAGTAGCTCCGGCAGCAGCTCCAGCAGCAGCTCCGGTAGCTCCGACAGCTGAAGAAGTAGCAAAAGAAGGAAAGGTTGTAAGAAGCCTTACAAGAAAACATTTTGCTATCACAGAAGTTAAGAGAGGACCAGAGACAAAGATCGAAGGAACAGTTCTTACAATCCGTGAAGGTATTGAAGCAGATGTAATTGCTAATTCTGATCTTGTTAAAGATTTCCATCTTGAAATCGTTACACCAAAGGAGTATCACACATATTCTGAGACAATCATGGATGTTCAGCCAATCGCAACAAAAGAAGGCGATGCTAAGATTGGACAGGGCGTTACAAGAGTAATCGATGGCGCTATCATGATGCTTTCAGGAACAGACGAAGGTGGAGTTCAGATCGGTGAGTTCGGTTCTTCAGAAGGATATATGGATGAAAACATTATGTGGGGACGTCCGGGATGTCCAGATAAGGGAGAAATCTTTATCAAAGGTAATATCGTAGTTCAGGAAAAGACAAACATGGAACGTCGTGGACCTATGGCTGCACATACAGCATTTGATATTATCACACAGGAAATCCGTGAAGCATTGAAGAAGCTTGAAGAAGACCTTGTAGTAGATACAGAGGAATTCGTTCAGGTTCGTCACCCGGGTCAGAAGAAAGTAGTTATTTGTAAAGAAATCATGGGACAGGGAGCTATGCATGATAACTTCATCCTTCCGGTAGAACCATGTGGAATTCTTGGAGCAAGAGCTAACGTTGACCTTGGTAACCTTCCAGTATGTATGAGCCCATTGGAAGTTCTTGATGGATGTATCCACGCTCTTACATGTATCGGACCTGCATCTAAAGAGATGACAAGACATTACTGGAGAGAGCCACTTGTACTTGAGGCACTTGCTGATCCAGAAATTGACCTTTGTGGTGTAATCTTTGTTGGATCTCCACAGATCAACGCTGAGAAGTTCTATGTATCTGAAAGACTTGGTCAGACCGTAGAAATGATGGACGTTGACGGTGCATTTATTACTACAGAAGGTTTCGGAAACAACCATATCGACTTTGCAAGTCATCATGAGCAGATCGGTATGAGAGGAGTTCCTGTAGTAGGACTTTCATACTGTGCAGTTCAGGGAGCGCTTGTAGTTGGTAACAAGTACATGACAGCAATGGTAGATAACAACAAATCTGAAGGCGGTATTGAGAACGAAATCCTCGGAAACAATACACTTTGCCACGAAGATGCAATTCGTGCTCTTGAGATGCTCAAAGTTCAGATGGCAGGTGAAGTAATTAAACCAGCTGAAAAGAAATGGAATCCGAACGTTAAGGCTACTAACATTGAAGTGATCGAAGATGCTATCGGATCAAAAATTGATCTTGTAGAAAATGAGCAGGCACTTCCACTTAGCCAGAAACGTATTGATAAAGGATACAACTAAGAATAAGGTGTTTTAAATGAATGACGAACGATTGAAATATGGTGACAGAATCATATACATGGAGGGAATCTGTGTTGATGTTGATGATTGCAGCATCAGTGTGGATTTAAAAGGACGATTGGGATTTTTCAAAGCGCCGAAGAGAATGTTTATCTGTGATACTGAACCAAAGATTGGTCAGGAATTTGGATGGCATATGAGTTTTCCGGAGCAGCTTGGTCCTGAAATCCATGAAAAGTACGTCAGTAATTTAGAAAAAGAGCGTCGTAAACAAGCAGAAATGAGCACTCGTTTAAAGAAAGAGGAGGAATAAAAATGAGTTTAACGGTTGTTAAAGGATTACAATCAGAAATCTTCGTTCCAATTACTCCACCGATGGTATGGACACCAGTAGAGAAAGAGTTGAAGGATATGACAGTTGCTCTTGCTACAGCAGCAGGTGTACATCAGGTAGATCAGGAAAGATTTAACCTTGCAGGTGACTTTACTTGGAGAAAGATCGATGATAAATGCCCATCAGATAAATTGATGGTATCTCATGGTGGATATGATAACAGTGATGTTAATAAAGATATCAACTGTATGTTCCCTATCGACAGACTTCATGAATTAGCGGCAGAAGGATTTATTAAAGCAACTGCTCCTTATCATGCTGGATTCATGGGTGGCGGCGGAAACCAGGAAAAATTCAAACATGAGACAGGCCCTGCAGTAGCAGCAATGCTGAAAGAGGAAGGCGTAGATGCAGCTATCCTCACAGCTGGATGAGGTACCTGTCACCGCTCTGCAGTATTGGTGCAGAGAGCGATTGAAGAAGCTGGAATTCCTACAATTATTATTGCAGCTCTTCCACCAGTTGTACGTCAGACTGGTACTCCACGTGCGGTTGCTCCGTTGGTACCTATGGGTGCTAATGCAGGTGGTCCTCACAATGTGGAACAGCAGACAGCTATCGTAAAAGCTACTCTTGAGCAGTTGGTTGAGATCCAGACACCTGGAAAGATCGTACCATTGCCATTTGAGTATGTTGCAAAAATCTAATATTCATAGAATATAAAAAGGGAAATGGTTGATCCATTTCCCTTTTTATATTCTATTATTAATTATGAATGGTCTTATAAAAAGATTGATTTTGTGTACTGGTATGATAAAATGTAATCAGATTAAATGAATTTACGTAATGAAAAAGAATTATTTATAAAGGAGGACACAGAAAACATGGCAGTTGAAGAACAGAAATTACGTCGACTTACCATTAAAGCATTTCACATGGATACGGTTGTGGAAGGCGATCGTAATGATATTACAACAGGCGGAAAGATGACTGTTTGTAAAGACATTATCCCGGAATTGTTAAAGGATGCGAAGCATATCACAGATATTGACATTCAGGTGATCCAGCCGGGAGATCATGACCGTTGGACGAATACGATTATGGATATTATTCCAATTTCTACCAAGGTACTCGGAGAATTGGGGGAGGGAATTACACATACAATTACCGGAGTTTACGTGATGCTTACCGGTGTGGATGTAAATGGAAAGCAATGTCATGAATTTGGATCATCAGAAGGAAATTTGAAAGAGCAGCTTGTGCTGAATAAAGCGGGTACTCCCGGAGATAATGATGTGATCATTTCCTTTGATGTTACACTTGCGGCAGGTATGGGACAGGAAAGACCGGGACCGACGGAAGCTCATTTGCTTTGCGATAAATTTATCAATATTTTCAGAGAAAAATTAAAAAAATTTAATGGAAATCAGTGTACAGAGAAACATGTATATCATGATGTAGTTCGCCCCGGAAAGAAGCGTGTTTTGATTATCCGACAGGTTGCGGGGCAGGGAGCGATGTATGATACGCATATGTTCCCGAAGGAACCATCTAGTTCTATCGGAACAAAATCCATCATTGATATGGGCAATATGCCGGTGATGATTACGCCAAATGAATATCGAGACGGAATTATCCGTTCTATGCAGTAAGGGAGGAGGAAAAGAATATGGGAATTGGACCATCAACCAAAGAAACAACATTACATCATTTCAGAGACCCGCTTTTGGAGGTTGTAGCAGAAGATACAGATCTTGATCTCCTTGGAATTCTTCTTGTAGGAACACCGGATGGAAATGAAGATAAGCTGTTTGTGGGAACACGAGCTGCGGTTATGGCAGAATGTATGAGAGCGGATGGCGTTATTGTTTCCTGTGATGGATGGGGAAACAGCCATGTGGACTATACAAATACGGTTGAGCAGATTGGCAAAAGAGGTATTCCGGTTACAGGAATTACATTCAATGGTACAGTAGCACAGTTTGTGGTTGTCAATGATTATCTGGATGCAATTGTAGATATTAATAAGAGTGCAACAGGTGAAGAGACAGATGTGGTCGGCGAGAACAATATGGATCGTATTGATTGCCTGAAGGCAAAGGCGTTGCTGAAATTAAAAATGCGAAAAAAAGATCAGGAAAACAAATAACGACATATAAAATAAAAGGGTTCTGCATAAAAAGTGCAGAGCCCTTTTTAACATAGATAAATACAAAGAAAAAACACGACATCTGTCTATGTCGTGCCCTTTCTTATTGGTATGTCATTGAGAGGTTTTTCCTCGTTGCATTGCAGTTTTGTTTATATACAAAGCTGGGGAATGCTCCTCGTAAAGAGGATGTATATATCAATTGGAGTTTACCATCGCAAGACCATTCTTGGGGGAAATGATCGGCTCTGGCATAACTGCAATAACAACCAAACTGGTTATTCTTAAAGAAAAAATTTTTAAAATAGCAGTCCCCTCATGTATGAGAAAACCGCCATTGGTTTGTCTTTCTTTAAGTTGGTATTAATATAGCATTTTTGCTTTAATGTGTCAATGGAGTAAAGT
>NZ_JAFBIZ010000138.1 GCF_021531995.1 Faecalicatena contorta | reverse complement strand
CTTCATATATTGCATGAATAAAAAAAATCGTAAAAGTTTTTTGCCAGAATGATGAAATAATTTGGTATTTTTTAAATTGAATATTAAAAAAGTATAAATGTTAAATGATTCAACCTGTAATTTATTGAAAAATTATATATATGTAAGTCTAAATTGGTAAAATGTAACAAAAACAAAAGCTGTTTTTGGCTATTTTGCTGAAATTGACAATTCCAGAAAATTGTCGTTAAATGTTTTAAAAAGAGAAGAGGGAAGTGATAGTACGGAGAAATTATCAACAGCACTGATGGAAGAGCTGAATTGTAAGACATCCTTTACCATTCCGATTTTTGGTGGAATTCCAGTAGCAGAGTCCGTTGTAGTAACCTGGATGATTATGGCGGTAATGATTGCTGCAGCATTTTTCCTTGGAAGAAATCTTAAGGTACAGAATGTAGGAAAGCGTCAATTGGTGGTGGAGACGGTAATTGGCGGATTGCACAGCTTTTTCTATGATTTGCTCGGTGAGGAGGGAAAACGTTATATTCCTTATCTTATCACTGTAGCAATTTATATCGGATTATCCAATATGATTGGTCTGGTTGGACTGAAATCACCGACGAAAGATGTCGGTGTGACAGGTGCTCTGGCACTTATGAGCATTGTGTTGATTGAATATGCAGGTGTACATCAAAAGGGAGCCAGGGGCTTTTTAAAAAGCTTTATGGAGCCAATCCCGATTATGTTGCCTATGAATATTCTCGAAATCTTCATTCGGCCCCTGTCACTTTGTATGCGTTTGTTTGGAAACATTCTGGGCGCATTTGTAATTATGGAATTGGTGAAAATTGTAGCACCACTTCTGGTGCCTATTCCGTTAAGCCTTTATTTTGATTTGTTTGACGGATTTATTCAGGCTTATGTATTTGTATTTTTAACATCACTGTTTATTAAAGAAAGCATTGAGTAAGAAAAGGAGAGTTTATTATGTCATTAACAGCAATTGGCGCAGGTATCGCAGCATTAACAGGTATTGGAGCAGGTATAGGTATTGGAGTTGCAACATCAAAGGCGGTAGACGCAATTGCAAGACAGCCGGAAGCAGATGGTAAGATTACAAAGACATTACTTCTTGGTTGTGCTCTTGCAGAAGGTACTGCTATTTTCGGTATGGTAGTTGCAATTTTAATTATCTTATTCTTAGGATAGGAAAGGTCTGGTAGAGCATGCAGTTATTAAGAATCGATTGGAATGTTGTTTGGACAATTATCAATCTGCTCATTCTTTTCGTTGCCTTACGTCATTTCTTATATAATCCGGTCATAAAGATCATGGATGAAAGAAAGAAAATGATTGATGGTCAGATCGCAGATGCAGAAAATCAGAAAAAACAGGCCTGCGAGCTTAAGGCACAGTATGCGAAGAAACTTGAGGAAGCACATGTGGAATCCGCAGAGATTATGGAGAAAGCAAAAAAGAGTGCACAGGCTGAGTATGATAACCGCGTTAGCGCAGCGAATGCAGAGGCACAGAGAATCATTCAGGATGCACATAAAACTGTGGAACTGGAACGCGACAAAACTGTTGCGGATCTGCAGTCTGAGATTGCCGTACTGGCAATTGCAGCAGCAGGGAAAGTGCTGGGCGAGGCAAGTACCAGTGAGAATAACCAGTTACTGTACAATCAGTTCCTGGCACAGGCAGGTGGTATCAATGACGCAAACAGCTAAAAATTACGGAACAGTCTTATTTGAGCTGGGTGTAAAAAAAGACATTGTTGAAAAGACAAAGGATATTTTTTCAATGACCGAAGAATTGCCCAAAGTGCTGCGCAGCCCCATTGTATCCAAAGAAGCAAAGCACCGTCTGATTGAAGCTGTTTTTCCGGAAGAGATAAGAAATTTTCTCAAAGTAGTCAGTGACTGTCAGGAGATGGATCTCATGGACGAAATCTTCCTGGCTTATAAGAAAATGTATGATGAGAACAATGGTATCTTGTGTGCAGAGATGTCTTATGTGACGGAACCGGATGAATCACAGGTTGCCCGGATGAAGGCATACCTTGCCGATAAATATGGCAAACAGACGGTAGAACTCTCTATGGTGGAGGACAAAAGCCTGATTGGTGGTTTTGTACTGCGTGTTGGAGACAAAGAAGAAGATTATAGTATGAAAGGACGTCTGAATCGGTTAGCAAAGAGATTGACGTGGAGGTGATAACGTGGGTTCCATTAGTTCAGAAGAGATTGTATCTATCCTGAAATCGAAAATAGAAAATTATGACATGGTAAGCAAAGACCAGGAGGTTGGAGAGGTCATCTGGGTGGGTGACGGAATTGCAACTGTTTATGGTATCGAGCATGCCATGTATGGCGAAATCGTTATATTTGAGAACGGAATCCGTGGTATGGTACAGGATATCCGGCGTGATCAGGTAGGATGTATTATCCTTGGAAAAGACACTGAAATCAAACAAGGAACAAAAGTAACAAGAACAAAGAAAAAGGCGGGTGTTCCGGTAGGTGAGTCCTATGTTGGCAGAATTATCAATGCACTGGGTGCACCAATCGATGGAAAAGGTGAGATTAAAGCGGATGACTATCGTGCAATCGAGCAGGAAGCACCGGGAATCGTGGACAGACAGTCGGTGAATCAGCCATTGGAAACTGGTATTCTGGCAATTGACTCCATGTTTCCGATTGGTCGTGGACAGCGTGAACTGATTATCGGTGACCGTCAGACAGGTAAAACTTCCATCGCAGTTGACGCGATTTTGAATCAGAAGGGAAAAGATGTCATTTGTATCTATGTAGCGATTGGACAGAAAGCTTCTACAGTTGCAAAGCTTGTAAATACATTGACAAAGAATGGTGCAATGGATTATTCTATCGTACTTTCTTCTACTGCGAGTGATTCTGCATCCCTGCAGTATATCGCACCGTATGCGGGAACTGCAATGGCCGAGTACTTTATGTATAAAGGAAAAGATGTTCTGATTGTATATGATGATCTGTCCAAACATGCAGTTGCATATCGTGCGTTGTCGTTATTATTGGAGCGTTCTCCAGGACGTGAGGCATATCCGGGTGATGTATTTTACTTGCATTCAAGATTGCTGGAACGTTCAAGTAAGTTGAGCAATGAACTTGGCGGAGGATCCATTACCGCACTTCCAATCATTGAGACGCAGGCGGGGGATGTATCTGCATACATTCCAACAAACGTTATTTCCATTACCGATGGACAGATATTCCTTGAAAGTGATTTGTTCAATTCCGGTATGCGGCCAGCTGTAAACGTTGGACTTTCCGTATCCCGTGTGGGTGGTGCGGCACAGGCCAAGGCTATGAAAAAGGCTGCCGGAACGATTCGTATCGATCTTGCTCAGTATCGTGAAATGGAAGTGTTTACACAGTTCAGTTCGGATTTGGATGAAACAACGAAGGAACAGCTGCAGTATGGGAAGGGGCTGATGGAATTACTAAAACAGCCACTTAGCCATCCAATGAGTCTGGCGGATCAGGTGATTACACTGGTTGCTGCAGGCAATCGTCTGTTTCTGGATGTTGAGATAAAAAAGACCAAGGATTTCCAGCTTCGTCTTTTGGATTTCTTCCATGTGGAGCATAAGGAAATTGTGGATGAGATTAACACAAACAAAGTGTTAACCCAGGAACTGACAGAAAAAATTGTAGCAGCAGTGAAAGAATTCAGAAGCAGGTGATGGAGCATGGCAAACACGAAGGAAATTCAAAAGCGGATGAAAAGTATCCAGGATACCATGAAAATCACGAGTGCCATGTATATGATATCGTCCGCAAAGCTTAGAAGTGCAAAACAGAAGCTGAAAAATACCGAGCCGTATTTTTATTCTCTTCAGGCGGCAATCTCCAGACTGCTTAGACATGTTCCAGATGCAAAAAGTCGTTATTTTGATCAGGATCATGAGATTGCTGACAGCCAGAAAAAGAGAGGTTACATAGTAATTACCGCTGACAAAGGACTTGCAGGTGCATACAATCACAATGTCATTAAAATGGCGCATGAGCTTTTTGCCCAGGGCGAAAATAACAAACTTTTTGTTTTGGGAGAGTTGGGCCGTCAGTATTTTGCAAAAGAAGGTCTGGCGGTGAATTCGGAATTCCGATATACGGTACAGAACCCTACACTTCACCGTGCCCGTGTCATTACGGACCGTATCATGGAATTATATGATGCAGGTGAGCTGGATGAGGTATATATTATCTATACCAAGATGGAAAATTCGGTTACCATGGAGGCAGAAAAAATGCGGCTGCTTCCCTTTGAAAAAGAAAAATTTATGCAGACTCCTGTTGATATCTATCATGAGGAGATTAAAGCGGAGACTTCTATGGAAGAAATCTTGGACCATATTGTTCCCAACTATGTGACCGGATTTATTTATGGTGCACTGGTAGAATCTTTCGCCAGTGAACACAATTCTCGAATGATGGCGATGCAGACTGCAACTGACAGTGCAAAAGATATGTTGCGGGTGCTGGCCATCGAGTATAACCGTGTGCGTCAGGCCGCCATTACTCAGCAGATTACTGAGGTCATCGGTGGAGCCAAAGCACAGAAGAAAAAGAGAAAATAGGAAGGATTGTGAAAAGAAAAATGAAAAAAGGAAAGATCGTACAGGTCATGGGACCTGTGGTTGATGTAGAATTTGAAGATAATGACCTTCCATATATCAAAGATGCGCTGGAAGTAGACAATGCCGGAAAACGTTGTGTCATGGAGGTTGCACAGCACATCGGAAACAATACTGTCCGTTGTATTATGCTGGCAGCCAGCGAAGGGCTCCAAAAAGATATGGAAGTCACAGCAACCGGAAGCGGCATCAAAGTTCCGGTCGGCAAAGGAACACTTGGACGTTTGTTCAATGTTCTGGGTGATACCCTTGACGGTGGTGAGAGCCTGGATGCTGAGACACATTGGTGTATTCATAGAGATCCGCCATCTTTCGAAGATCAGAGTCCTGTTGTAGAAGTACTTGAGACTGGAATTAAGGTTATCGACCTTTTGGCACCGTATGCCAAAGGTGGTAAGATTGGTCTGTTCGGTGGTGCCGGTGTAGGTAAAACGGTATTGATCCAGGAATTGATTCGAAACATAGCAACGGAGCATGGCGGATATTCCATTTTTACCGGTGTAGGTGAGCGCTCCCGTGAAGGTAATGACCTTTGGTCTGAAATGCGGGAATCTGGTGTAATTGAGAAGACAGCCCTGGTGTTTGGACAGATGAATGAGCCGCCGGGAGCACGTATGCGTGTTGCAGAAACCGGACTTACCATGGCGGAGTATTTTCGTGATCAGGAACATCAGAATGTATTGTTATTTATTGATAATATTTTCCGTTTTACACAGGCAGGTTCTGAGGTATCTGCATTGCTTGGCCGTATGCCTTCAGCCGTAGGTTACCAGCCAACGCTGGCAACTGAGATGGGTGAACTGCAGGAACGTATTGCATCAACTAAGAATGGTTCTGTTACTTCCGTACAGGCGGTATACGTACCAGCTGATGACTTGACGGACCCTGCTCCGGCAACAACATTCGCACATTTGGATGCGACAACGGTACTTTCCAGAAAGATTGTTGAGCAGGGTATTTATCCGGCCGTTGATCCGCTGGAGTCGAATTCCAGAATCCTGGAGGAAGATGTAGTTGGCAGGGAACATTACGAGACTGCAAGACGTGTACAGGAAATTTTGCAGAAATACACTGAATTGCAGGATATTATCGCAATTCTGGGTATGGAAGAGTTGTCCGAGGAGGATAAGCTGACGGTATATCGTGCAAGAAAGATTCAGAAGTTCCTGTCACAGCCATTTCACGTAGCCGAGAACTTCACTGGCGTTCCCGGAAAATATGTACCGCTGAAAGAAACAATACGTGGATTTAAGACAATTATTGATGGAGAGATGGATCAGTATCCGGAAGCAGCCTTCTTCAATGTAGGAACCATTGATGATGTAATTGCCAAGGCAAAAGAAATGGAAAGTGTTGCCGCCAACCAGGAGGAATAAGCAATGAATACATTTAGTTTGAAGGTAATAGCCTGTGATAAAGTATTCTTTGACGGACGCTGTGTGCAGTTGGTTCTGCCACTGCATGACGGTCTGAGAGCCATACAGGCTCACCATGAAAACATGGTATTCCCAGTAGAAGTAGGGGAGTTGAGCATACTGCAGGAAGACGGAACGACTGTTCTCGGTGTTACCGGAACAGGTTTTGCACAGATGATTAACAACCGTGCCACTGTCATCGTAGATACCTGTGAGAGTCTGGAAGAAATCGACTTGCGTAGAGCACAGGAGGCAAAGGAACGTGCCGAAGAGCAGCTGCGGCAGAAGCAGAGTATCGAAGAGTACCATCGTTCAAAGGCATCACTTGCCAGAGCTATGGCCCGGCTGAAAGCAGGAAAACGGGATGTTCCACTGGGCTACTAATCAAAAAGTTAAAAAAGGATTGGTTCAAGTTTACTTGGTACCAATCCTTTTTTTGGTGCGCCTGGCGGCGCACGTTTCTAACGGGTGCAAGTCGTGTGTTCTGCAAGCTGTTATCGGCTTGCCAGTGAAAGTCTGGTCAAGGTAATCGCCAGTGAGCCTTGTAGCGAACCTCCAATGCC
>NZ_JAFBIZ010000137.1 GCF_021531995.1 Faecalicatena contorta | reverse complement strand
ATTATATGATGTATGAAAGATTTTCAATACGGAGGATAATGATATGAACACACTTGAATGTATCAAAACCAGAAGAAGTATCCGAAAGTTTAAACCTGATTCCATTGATCATTCATTATTAGAGTCCCTGATATCGGCTGCATCCTATTCGCCTTCCTGGAAGAATAGTCAGATTACTCGTTATATCGCCATTGAAGATTCTTCAATTCTTAATTCTATTATTAATGATTATACCCAAGAACACAATTCCAATATTATCAAACAGGTCCCTATGCTGATTGCAGTAACCTTTGTAAAAGGCCGCAGCGGATTTGAACGCGACGGTTCTTACTCAACCAAAAAAGGAGACCGCTGGCAGATGTTTGATATTGGTGCAGCATGCCAGACCTTTTGTCTTGCTGCCCACGAATCAGGTCTTGGTACGGTAATCATGGGAATCTGGGATGAAGATGGAATTACCAGCCTTCTGAATATCCCGGACGATCAGGAATTGGGGGCACTGATTGCAATTGGCTGGCCGGATATTGATCCCGAAGCACCAAAGCGGAAATCTGTATCTGAATTACTTACATATTTATAATTGAGGAGGTTTTTATGAGACACTTAATGAGTCCACTTGATTTCACTGTGGAAGAATTAGACAAACTTATGGATCTTGCCAATGACATCGAGGCAAATCCCGAAAAATATGCACATGCCTGTGCTGGAAAAAAGCTTGCCACTTTGTTCTATGAACCAAGTACAAGAACCAGACTGAGCCACGAAGCTGCCATGCTGAACCTTGGCGGAAGCGTTCTCGGCTTCTCCTCTCAGGATTCCAGTTCTGCTGCTAAGGGAGAAAGTGTATCCGACACTATTCGAACCGTATCCTGCTATGCGGATATCTGTGCAATGCGTCATCCAAAAGAAGGCGCCCCAATGGTAGCATCCAGACATTCTACCATTCCTGTGATTAATGCAGGTGACGGTGGACATCAGCATCCGACACAGACTCTTACTGATCTTCTTACGATCCGCTCTTTAAAAGGACATCTGGATCACATGACGATCGGCTTGTGCGGAGATCTGAAGTTCGGACGTACTGTGCACTCTCTGATTCATGCACTGGTTCGTTATCCTGGAATCCGGTTTGTTCTGATCTCTCCGGAAGAATTGAGACTCCCAAGCTATATCCGTTCCGATATTCTGGATCGTGAAAATATTCCTTATGAAGAAGTCGTTCGTCTCGAAGACGCCCTGCCAAAACTGGATCTTCTCTACATGACACGTGTTCAGAAAGAACGTTTCTTCAACGAAGAAGATTATGTACGTATGAAGGACTTCTATATCCTGGATGCAAAGAAGATGAAAATGGCTCCGGAGAATATGTATGTACTCCATCCGCTTCCGAGAGTCAACGAGATCTCCGTTGAAGTAGACGATGACCCGAGGGCAGCATACTTTAAGCAGGTACAGTACGGTGTATACATCCGTATGGCGCTGATACTGACACTGTTGGAAATTGAAGTGTAAGGAGGAACGCATTATGATAAATAATACATTGAACGTTGGCCGTATTGAAGAAGGATTTGTTCTGGATCATATTCAGGCTGGTCGAAGCATGGATATCTATAAATATCTTCATCTCGACAAGCTGGACTGCTGTGTTGCAATCATAAAAAATGCCAGGAGCAGTAAGATGGGTAAAAAAGACATCATGAAGATTGAATGTCCGATTGATTTTATAGATCTTGATATTCTCGGCTTTATCGATCACAACATTACCATCAATATTATCAAGGATTCTGAGATCGTCGAAAAGAAAGCATTACATCTTCCCCGTGAGATTAAAAATGTGATCCGCTGTAAAAATCCAAGATGTATCACGTCCATTGAACAGGAATTGGATCACATATTTGTTCTTACCAATCCGGAAAAAGAGGTATATCGCTGCAAATATTGCGAAGAGAAATATGAAGGCAATCTGAAATAACATAAAATAAATGCATACTAATAAAGGGACTGTCTCAATACAGAGATAGTCCCTTCATTTTATTCATAATAAAACAAGCAAAACGATAAGCCGGGTTATGTCGTTGAGTAATCATCTATCTAGATCCATCGTTGCCGATGGATTCAAGCGACCTACCTAAGACGTGACGGGCCGCCACATTGTCTTTATCCGGTCTTGCTTCGAATGGGGTTTACATATGCCCCTGCTGTTACCAACAGGGCGGTAGTCTCTTACACTGCCCTTCCACCCTTACCTGAATAAAATTCAGGCGGTACATTTCTGTTGCACTTTCCTTGGAGTCACCTCCACCGGACGTTATCCGGCATCCTGCCCTATGAAGCCCGGACTTTCCTCGTCTGCAGCTTTTCAGCTTTTGCAGCCGCGATTACCTGTCTTACTTGCATATGTGCATTACGCACGTTTTTCATTATAACACTGGTATCTCAAAATCACAAATACTTTTTATCCTGTGATCCCGATATCTTCTATCAATTCATTACCGTCAGCTGCAGATGTGGCCAGCTGATCACACCTTTCATTCTGCGGATGTCCATCATGCCCCTTCACCCAGTGAAACACGACCTGATGCTGTTCCTTCGCTTTTAAAAGTCTTTTCCAGAGGTCCACATTCTTGACCGGTTCATTCTTTCCTCGTTTCCATCCCTTTTTCAACCAGCTGTCTATCCAGTGCTGATTGAATGCGTCTACTACATATTTGGAATCAGAATACAGATCCACCTCACAGGGACGATTCAATGCTTCCAGTCCTGCAATTACCGCCATAAGCTCCATACGATTGTTAGTCGTGCGTCTGTATCCCTGCGAAAGCTCTTTCATATGCAGAACTCCTTTGGAATTCACATATTCCAATACAGTTCCATAACCTCCCGGGCCATCCGGATTACCTCTTGCCGCACCGTCCGTATAGATACTCACATGCATCATATTTCGTCCTCCCATTCAAATATCTGCTGCGGACCGGTAATATGCATTACCCTGTCCTTATAAGATTCTGCCTGCGGATCATTCATTAATCTGTCATATACTTCATATCTGTCCCACATATGCATCGGAAATACACGTTCCGTATTCGTATGCTTCATAAAATAATCAAGACCCCAGAGTTCCTGTCTTTCCTGCCTTGGATCCAGTGGTACAAAAGCAATGTCGATACCGTCATATCCTATCTTATTGATTTCATGCTGATATTTTCGCCTCATCATCTCATTATAGACATCACTTTCTTCTTCCCAGTGCCACCAGTTCAGATCCCCGGCATGATACAGTACCTTTCCCTTGCATTCTATTAGAAAAGCAACTCCTTCATCCGTAGACCGGAAAGTCTGAATCCCAAGATCATCCACTGTGATCTTTTCCCGTGGTCCAATATAACAGGTACATCCTTCCGGTCCCTTTTCTTTAATATCGTCAGAAAGAATATACTGGATATCAGGATATCTATCCTTCCATTCAAAAATAGTTTTCTGAAAATGATCATGATGTCTGTGGCTAACAAACACATAGATCTTTTTATCTGCTGAATAATCCGGCAGTGTGCCTTTGTAATAATCAAAAACAAGAACAAGCTCTGCATATTCCACTACAAAACCACTGTGTCTCAGATATGTAACCTTCATCTGTTAATCCTCTTTCCGGATCACTTCCACTGCATGTGCAAGTTCCGGAAGAAGGTATCTCAGACTTTCTTTTACTGCCTGTGTTTTTCCCGGAAGATTTACAATCAGAACACCGTTGCGGATTCCTGCAGTACTGCGATTCAGCATGGAACGCTTTGTCAGTTTCATCGTATGAGCACGCATTGCTTCTGCAATTCCAAGTACCGGTCTCTCTACGATATCTGTTGTTGCCTCCGGTGTACAATCCTGAGGAGCACATCCTGCTCCTCCTGTCGTAAGGATCAGATCAGCAAGACGGCCATCTGCAATCCGCTGCATTACTGCAGATAATACTTCCCGGTCAAGCGGAAGTGCTCTAAGAAACACTGTTTCAAATCCGGCTTCTTCAAGCATTTTACGAATTGCTTCTCCACTGGAATTCTCCTCTCTCCCCTTGTATATATCTGTATTTGCCGTAATAATTGCTACTTTCATATCGTACCTCCATTACCTTTCATCAATAGTCATGTATTTTATAATATTATACCTTTTACAGAAATAATGCAATGATTACCGTACAGATTCCTGCGACTCCCATCGCCACTCCACTGACTGCACCTTCCACTTCGCCGATTTCAAGCGCTTTTGAAGTACCGATGGCATGACTTGCCGTTCCAAACGCAACTCCTGTTGCTACCGGATCATTCAATCTAAGCAGACGAATCACCATTGGATGAATAATTGCTCCTACTGTCCCACATAATATTACTGCCATCATAGTAATAGAACGAAGTCCGCCCAACTGCTCCGATACATCCAGTGCAATTGCTGTCGTCACAGATTTTGGAATCAGTGAATACAGCATCTCACTGTGAAGTGCCAGCATCTTGCAAAGAACAACTGTACTTCCCATCGACAAAAGGCTTCCGGACAAACAGCCAATCACAATTGGAAGGAACTGCTCTTTCAAAACCTTTCGCTGCCGATAGATGGACAACCCTAAAATTGCTGTTGCCGGTACTAAGAACAATGATATAAACTGTGCCCCCTCCATATATTCTTCATATGACACATGAAATATCTTCATCACCAGAATGCAGATGATCATAGCGATCAGAAGTGGATTTGCAATCGGTGATTTTACTTTCTTTGCCACTATACTTCCAATATAAAATGCGATGACCGTCAACATAATTCCAAATAAAGGATCTGACCAGAGATTACTCATTTGACTTTCCTCCTTTTTCTTTCCCACAATTCAAAAGCTTCTGGACAATTCTTACGGAAGCATAGGTGCCTAAAAATGTCAGCACCAGTGAAATACATACGACCACAAGAAATCCTGCAACCTGCCCCTTAAGAAGTTCCAGTTCTTCAAACATTCCTACTGTAATTGGAACAAATACCAACGCCATATTATCCAGCATAAAATCTGCTGTCTCTCTGATGTGCTCTTCTTTTAACACGTGGATTGCTAAAAGCAGCGCAAGAATCAAAATCGCAATCACACTGCTTGGAATAGTAACCGGCAATATGGAAGTCACTGCTTCTGCGATCAGGCAGATTACCAGAATGATTCCCAACTGCTTTAATATTATCTTACTCATTTGTATCTCTCCTTTACCCTCGAATATATAAACCCTATTATAATTTCACGGCTTTGTCAATCCATTTTTCCTTTCTTCTTTTCTGTATCTAACAGGACCCCGAAAAAAAAGGATGCTCATAGAATACACGCCGTACATTCTATAATCATCCTTTTTATTGTCTGTATCATCGTCCCGTCATTATAATGCTCTGCGATACAACATCTCCACATCTTTTAGCGTAGTCTGTCTTGGATTAGCCGCAATGTTTCCACTCTTCATGGCATCCGCTGCCATCTGCGGAATCTTATCTTCTGTTACTCCAACCTCTGAAAGAGTCCTTGGAATTCCGAGGGAATCATTCAGCTTTCGAATCTCTTCTACCAGCAATTCCGGTTTAAAATCTTTTACCGGTTCTTTATCCTCACTAATATAGTTGTAGATCTTTTCATATCTTCCATGATCTGCCAGTGCATTATATTCTACGATAACCGGCAACAGAATCGAATTGGCAATTCCATGCTGCACACCGAAAAATGCGCTGACCGGGTGAGACATCGCATGCACATCGCCAAGTCTTGCCCATGCAAATGCAATTCCTGCAAACATGCTTCCTGACATCATGGCACATGCTGCTTCCTCATCCTTTCTGTTCGCAACGAATCTTCGGATATTACCTCCAATCAGTTCCATTGCCTTTTCAGCCATTGCATCTGAAAATGGAGACGCACCAAGAGAGGTATAAGCTTCCCATGCATGAATCAAGGCATCTATTCCACAGGATGCCGCAACCATCGGCGGAACTGACATGATCATCTCCGGATCAAGCAACGCATATTTTGGCAAAAGCTCATAACTGAATACCGTCAATTTATAATTTCTGGACATATCTGTGATGACAGAAAATGCAGTCACTTCACTTCCGGTACCTGCTGTAGTCGGAATCGCTATAATGGGCTCAATCGGCCCCGGAACCAGATGTGCCCCTTCATATTCTGTGATAGAACCACCATATCTGGCAAGCACTCCTACTGCTTTCGCAACATCCATCGGACTTCCGCCGCCCAGTGCAACAATGCTGGTCGCACCAGACTCCTTATATACTTTCGTCGCTTCATCTACCATATCAACCGTAGGATTAGGAAGAATGTCAAGAAAACTGCAGGTTTCAATTCCTTCTGCTTCTACAATATCCGTTACTTTTTGAACCACTCCAAGTTTTTCCAGCCCCCGGTCGGACACAATCATCATCTTTTTGGAACCACTTTTTTCAAGTAATTCCGGCAGTCTTTTTAAAGAGCCCAGTCCAAATACAATATCCTGTGGTACTTTAAATGTGTAGTCTTTCATCTTATTATAGTCACCCTTTCACCTGATATCACCGGCATTTTCTAAAAAAAAGAAAAAGGCCACATCTTTTGATGTGACCCCATTGCCATGTACCTATTATAAGCACAAAGCCCTCAAAAATTCAATACTTA
>NZ_JAFBIZ010000136.1 GCF_021531995.1 Faecalicatena contorta | reverse complement strand
CAAATAATTAATTAGATTTTTAATAAAGCAATCAAGAAAAATAGTATAAAAAATTCTGCAGAACAGATTTTCCGAATCCTCCTGTTATCTGTTCTGCAGAATTCTAACTTTTCCTTATACCCTACATATCATGCCACGCATCAGACCTGATCGTATTATAATTTATCGGAATCCAAAACGATCGTAAATGGTCCATCATTGATCAGACTGACTTTCATATCTGCTCCAAACCTTCCTCTTTCCACTACCGGAACCTGTTCTTTACATTTACTGATAATATACTCGTACATCTCTTCTGCCATATCCGGAGCTCCTGCTTCAATAAAACTCGGACGATTCCCTTTTTTACAGTTTGCATACAATGTAAACTGAGAAATCAAAAGAAGTTCTCCTCCAACCGTTTCCAGTGACAGATTGGTCTTTCCCTGTTCATCCTCAAATATCCTGAGCCCAAGCATTTTTTTCACCATCTTATCAGCAATTTCTTTTGTATCTGAATCACTGACACCGATCAAAACCATAAATCCGCGGCCGATCTTTCCCAGTACTTCTCCGTCTACTTTAACTTCACTTTCCGTTACTCTCTGAATCACAAATCTCATACATTCATCCTCCATATCATAATCTGTATTTTCATTCTTTATGAATTCCTGCAGATTTTATCCTTCTATTCTTCCGTCTTTTTATCCGGAAGCTGAGCAAGGATAATCGCGGCAAACATCAGTACACAGCCTGCAGATTCCCGCACAGACAGCCGTTCTCCAAGAATCATCCAGCCTGCCAAGACGGAAAAACAGGACTCCAGACTCAATATCAAAGATGCAATCGCCGGATTAACATTCTTCTGTCCGACAATCTGAAGCGTATACGCAACCCCACAGGAAAGTACTCCCGCATACAGAAGTGGAATCCAGCCTGCCAGCATCGCTTTCAAACCTGGAGTTTCTGTCCATACCATAAACGGTATGGAGACGATCCCACACACGAAGAATTGTATACAGGACATTTTCACACCATCAACTTTCGGCGAAAAGTAATCAATCACCATAATGTGCAGAGAAAATACGAGTGCACACAGAAATATGAAAATATCACCTCTTCCAATCGTAAATCTTTCTGTAATACACAAAAAGTACAATCCTGCCAGTGCAAGCAACACCGCAATCCAGACCTTCCATCCGATTTTTTTATGAAGAAACATCCCGAGAACCGGTACGATCACAATATAAAATGCAGTAATGAATCCGGCTTTTCCCGCTGAGGTATACTGAATCCCGATCTGCTGAAGACTGCTGGCGGCAAATAATAAAAGACCACACGCAATACCTCCGATGATCAGATCCTTACGACTTCCCTCTTCCTTAACAGTTCCTTCTTTCTTATTTATAGTCTGTAAAAGCCATATACATGGCAAAAGTGCTACTGCTCCTATCAGACTTCTTACTCCATTGAACGTAAATGGACCCAGATAATCCATTCCTACACTCTGTGCTACAAAAGCAGTTCCCCATATGAAAGCTGTCAACATCAAAATCGCTGCATTTTTCGGTCTCATATTCCTCTCTCCATTACTCAATTCTTCCGAATGCCTTTTCATACTGTCATATCATCTTCCGAATACGACTGGCATACTGTTGTATTATAATTCATAACGACTGGTAATTTCAACATTTTATTTGATATATATAATGCGGAAAGCTATAATGAAAGATAAACAGCACTCTTGCTTACTTTACCAACACAAAGGAATGTTTGCATTATGAATAAAAAACCTCTGTCAGAATCAAATCATCTCTTTTATCTTATTTGTGGAATGCTTCTTCTCACAAGCGAATTGTGGAAACAGCTTACTCTGACTTTTCTGTCAAATGACGGGACTTATATCTGGTGGTATTTCCCATTTCAGCTGTGCAGCATCCCGATGTATGTCTGCCTGATCATACCATTTATTAAAAACACCGTATTACGCAGAAGCCTGATTGCCTTTTTGATGGATTACGGTCTATTGGGTGGAATTTTTGCCTTTTTTGACACCAGTGGAATGCATTATTCATACGTTCCACTTACGGTCCATTCTTACCTGTGGCACATTCTGCTGATTTTTATTGGTCTGCATGCCGGCAGAGACTGCCAGTATGAAAACAAACATAATTTTTTTCTGAAGGCAACCTCACTCTATCTCGCCTGCTGTCTGATTGCCACCATATTCAATTTGGCTTTTTACCCTTATGGAGACATCAATATGTTCTATATCAGTCCACACTATCACATGCAACAGAAAGTCTTTCGCACCATCGCACTGTATTGTGGAGATCCGGCAGGATACCTGATCTATATCTTTTCCACAATATTCGGTGCATGGGGGATAAATCAGCTGTGGATAGTGTGGGCAAAGAAGGGGACGGAGGATTTTTAAAAATCCTCCGTCCCCTTCTTGACTTGTTCCCCGTTTCCGTCTATATTTTTATTTACAAGGAGGAATTTTATCATGTTACTGGATCGTCTGCTTACCCTGCCTGGTTTTATCTATCAAATCGGCAGTCGTTATTATTATCTTGGAAAATGGATATGCAAGGAATGTTCAGATGTCAACGCCACGGACTGTGTCACCATGTATCAGATATGCAGAAGTGGCAATGAAGAGCCTGAAACAAACATGTATTTTCAGAAGCTTCGTGTTTTCAGTGATTTTGCTTTGGAGGTTCCATATGACCCATCCAGAATCAAAGCAAATATGTCCTCTCTGCTTTCTTCGCTGAATGATGATGAAAACCAGAAACTGGAGGCTCAGGTTCTGCATTTTGAAGAAGATCTTGCAAAGTATGGTTCCTAAAAAAAGTGTGGGCATTACGCTCACACTTTTCTTTTCAGTTTACAGTTTCTCATCAAAGACTTTCTGAATACTGTCATAATGCAGAAAAATTCCCTGTCTTGCATATTCCCGAATCTCTTCCAGGGATACAATTGCATATCCTGACACCTCTTCTTCCTGTGTCTTCACATCTTCTTCCTGAAAATCAAGAACAAACTTATATACATCTACAAAATAATTGTTCTTTTCCTCCGGATTCACTCTTTTATAGGTAAAAGCATAGCCGCCATCGGCTCCCGTCACATCAATACCTGTTTCTTCCAGTATTTCACGACTCACTGCATCTATTGAGCTTTCTCCGGCACGGACACCGCCACCCGGAACTTCCCACCAGCCTGCTGCCCATTCCTTATCCATTCTTCGTCTGGTCACCAGATACTTTCCATCCGGTCTCTGAAGAACCCCCAGCACAGTCAGGTGATAATCTCCCGGCTGCATATTCCAGTCGTTACGCATCATTGTGCGTCCTGTTTTTTTCTTATTTTCATCGTATATATCCCATAATTCCATCTTTTCAATCCCTTCTTTCCTAATATCTGTTATGTACATCTTCTGCAAAGCACATCACATCTTTGATCTCAATCACTTTTCCATCATCCAGTACTGCCCGCCCGCACATCCGTCCGAATACCTGATGCTGATCCGTCAGAATAATCAGCGCTGACGTTTTGGCTGCACGATCCAGAACCGGCGTAAAATCCATTTCAAATCTTCCGTCACTGGAGGTAAATTTCCATGGCTTCATATAATCATCTTTTGGAATATGAAAGGTTACATCATCCAGCTTATGCGCTTTTCCATCATAAAATAATATGTTTTCGGACGCTGCTTCCGTATTACCAAACCCATATCCGATATTAAAGCCGAATGGTTTTCCATCCACTCTCGTATTGCCGGATCCCCAGTACCATCGATTATCATACGTCCACACACCCCGTCCCCAGTCGAGCGTTCCAAAATCACTCTCTTTTGAAAATTCATATGTTCTCCCATCAAAAGTCATGGTTCCATATGCGGGCATACAATTGATCTTCTGATTGTAATAAAATGCCGTCTTCTTCTCTTTCCAGGGAGTTGCAATCACCATCGTATCCATCTTCGGTTGTTCTAAAGTAATATTACAGGAAAATGTCTTTCCCTGATAAAAATTCCTGAAATTACACAGGATCTGTCTTTTCCCATCTGATACCAGAAAATCCATATGCAGACGCTTATCCCGATAAATCGTATCTCCATATTCAGAGGATGCAGGAAGATGAAACTTGCCCATCGGGAACGGATTCAGTATGGTCTCCGTATGTTCCCACCCTTCCTTAAAATTCAAAAGAGAGACCGACTGCAGACCGATATATCCATCATCTGATATCGTAAATGCCCCGGCAAACTCTTCATTCATTACCAGATAATAATCCCATTCTTTAATTCGAAATCTCCTGGCTTTAATCTGTTTCCTGTCATAGATCTGTACCGGACTTCTGGACCATCCAGGCTCCCGCAGACTGCCTTTTTCATCCAGAAGCAGCTGCCTCGTCTTCACTTCATGATTTCTCATATTCACACCTCCCGGTTGTTTTCCATTATAACATCGAAAATGCAGAGAATCTATCCCTGCATAAGATTCTCTGCATTTTTCTCCTTTTCCAGATCTTATTATTCCGTTTCTCTTCACATCTTCTTCAGCTTTTTCTGATATTCTTCCTGCAGACATTTTACTTTTTCATTGTCTTTTAAGAACTCACACTGCGGATCTCTTTCAATCATGGAAAGAAGTGTCTGCGCTATCTGTTTCCCTGCCGACTTTTTCCTTTCCTGCTCTTTTTCTTCTTCCTGTGAAGTATTGCCTGCGAGATCCCGATACAAAAATGTATCCCTGATATCCCAGATATTTAAAGCTGCTTCCAGCATCTGTTCCAGAAGTTTGAGACACTCATCTGTGTCCCGGGCAGACATAGCAGATTGAAAAGGAGCTACATACTGATTATAATCCCACAATTCCATCAATTTTCCATATGCTCCCGCAACGTCTGCCAGATGTGACGCGGCCTCATGATCTCTTTGCCTGATCTCCACTTCCTGCAGATTCCACAGGATTCCCTGTGTCTCTGTCACCTGCTGTAGCAAACGACGTTCCAGAAGCTTTTTCGCCTCCTCGTATCGTTCTTCCCGGATCAGAATCTGTGTTTCAATCTGACGTTTATCGATCGACGACCGATTCGGAAGCGTCTCAAGAAGTTCCCTCGCCTCCTCGTATCGTTCTCCTGCCATGTACTTAGACGCCAGCATAAAAGAAGCTGCTGCTTTTGCCTCTCCTTCTCCCACCCTGGAAGCCCTCTCGTAAAATTTCTCAATTCTTTCTTCATAATAATGTTGATCTTCCATAGGATCTGACAAGCCATATATCAGACGTGCACCATCCAGAAGAACGGCGATCTTCTGGATAAAAGCTCCACAATTCGGATAATTCCGTATTTTTTCCTCTCCCATAAGGAACCCGCTTTTAAATCCATTTTTCTGGATTTCTTCCATCATCTGATTGCAGAATGTATCCATCTCTTTTTCCGTCATTTCTTCCTCAAAACACAGCAGTGTATTCAGATCTGTTTCCAGAAGCCGTGCGATTGGTGAAAGCAGTGAGATATCCGGATAACTTGTCCCTTTTTCCCATTTATTGACTGCAGGAGCAGATACCCCAAGATAATCTGCTACCTGCTCCTGTGTATAACCTTTTTCTTTTCTCTTCTCTCTGATAATATTCCCGATTGGCATCTTGTCTTCTCCTGTTTTTTGTATATGATATAAGTGTTTTCATTACATCCAGAAAAGCTTTTCTTTGATTATATATTATCAGAGTCATTCGGCTGCGACAATTGAATAAATATTAAGAAGAACGAACAAAAATTAACTTCCGGTTATATTATATTAATTCCTTTCCCATTGCATTGGAAATACAACGTTGTGGCGAATATATCTCTTTATTTACCACTTTGCTTTTTCATGAAGCAGATGATATGTGTCCATATCCTTACCTTCGGACATAGCATATACAGAAATCGCCCAATTTAACCAAAAAATGGAGAATCTCCCGGACTCTCCATTTTTTTCATTCTTTATCCACCAGCTTCTTTACCAGCTTTTTCACTTTTTTCTTACATTTCCCACAGCCTTTTCCGGCTTTCGTCACCTTTTTTACTTCCTTATATGACTTTGCCCCTTTCTGCACCGCATCGGCAACGTCACCTTTCGTCACGTGATAACACGGGCAGATCACTTTCTCGCGGTTCATTTTATAAAACCAGTGATGGTGCTGTGTAGACTCTTGCTCCAAGTTCACTGTCCAACATATACAGGCTCTTCGGATCATCTCCAAACAGTTCAAACTTCTTTACAAGATTATCCGCATTGTTCTCCTCTTCACCCTGCTCTTTTACAAACCAGTCCAGAAACTGCATGGTACGGAAATCTTTCATCGAATATGCTGCGTCATAGATGTCATGAATCAGACTCGTTACATACTGCTCATGCTTCAGCCCTTCCGTCAGAATTGCTTTTGCACTCGTCAGCTCAACTGCCGGTTTTTCGATCGTCTCCAATGTTACCTTTTCCCCATTGTTCTGAAGGTACTGGATAAACAGCATTGCATGATCTCTTTCTTCCTGGGCCTGAATCTTATACCAATTCCCAAATCCATCCAGATTAATATCATAGTAATAATTGGAAAAATCCAGATATAAATATGCAGAATAAAACTCCTTATTTACCTGATTATTTAATAATTCTACTACTTTTTTATCTAACATATGTATGTTCCTCCTTATAAAATATGATCTTTAC
>NZ_JAFBIZ010000135.1 GCF_021531995.1 Faecalicatena contorta | reverse complement strand
TACCGTGGTCTTATGCGGTATTAGCAGTCATTTCTAACTGTTATCCCCCTGTATGAGGCAGGTTACCCACGCGTTACTCACCCGTCCGCCGCTCAGTCACTTGAATCTTCTTCCGAAGAATCTGATTTAAGTGCTTCGCTCGACTTGCATGTGTTAAACACGCCGCCAGCGTTCATCCTGAGCCAGGATCAAACTCTCGTTAAAAAATCTTAAACCTGCTGTTACACAGATCCAAAATCAAGTTCGCTCCAGTTCAAGAAAACTACTAGCTTTTTTATCCCTTTTACTGTTATTAGGTCGACATTTTTCATGTCTTCGTTCTGAATTTTTCTCTTAAAGAAATCTTCAGGGTTGTTGTCTATTGTTTAATTATCAAGGTTCTTTGTTGCTGTCTCGCACGAGTCAGCTTAAACATAATATCATGTGCATTTCTTTTTGTCAAGAGTTTTTTTAAATCTTTTTTTCGATTTTTTTAACATCTTTTTCCACACATAACATTTAGCATTTCCGAACTTATTTCTGTAACACATGTTCTTCATGCCCTGGCCATAAAAAACTGTCTGAAACTTTGTTTCAGACAGTCAATACTGACCAAAACGGAGAAAGAGGGATTTGAACCCTCGCGCCGGTCACCCGACCTACACCCTTAGCAGGGGCGCCTCTTCAGCCTCTTGAGTATTTCTCCAGCAGAAGTTATTATACTAGACCTTATCCGTATTGTCAATCTTTTTTTATTTATTTTTTCTGATCGACATTTTATCTGAAAATAATCTTCCTATCTTATTCTTCTGTATTTTCTTTGATCATATTTTCTATCCTGTTTTTCACCAGCGATGCAATCTCTGTCGTTTTCATATCTTTATAATCTTCATAATATAATGGCTCCAGAAAATAAACCTGAACTGTTACCGGACTGACAGTATTTGTATCAAACGGTTTAAATGCATCTATCAATGCCACAGGAACAATCGGACACTTCGCCTTTGTTGCAGCTTTAAAACTACCTCCTTTAAAATCCCCGGGATGGTTGCCATTTTTTGAACGAGTTCCTTCTGCGAATATCAAATAGTTTCTTCCTTTTTTTACTTCATTCGCCACATCAATAATTACCTGCATTGCCTGGCGCACATCCTCGCGATCCAGCATATACGCTCTCATACATGCAAATACCTGTTTCAGAAACTGTATATTGGCAACCTCTTTTTTTGCAACAACAGAAAAAGGCTGAGGGCATACGTCAACGATTGCCAGAACATCATATAATCCCTGGTGATTTGGGAAAAATATAAATCCATTTTCTTTTGGAATATTTTCCAGACCGTGTGCATCTATCGTAACATTTCCGCCTTTGTTTGCTCTGTGACAAATAAATTGAAGCATTTTATAATGTTCTTCTTCTGTATATTTTTCCGCATGATGTGCATGGTAACATAATTTTATCCACGCAAATGGAACAAAAAGAATATTACGAAATACCATTAACAATATTCGTTTCATAGTTTTCTGTACTCCTCTATTGCAGTTTCATAAAGATTGTTCCCCTCACAGTCCGCAACTACAATTACCGGAAAATCTTCTACTTCCAGCTTGCGAATTGCTTCTGTTCCAAGATCCTCATAGGCTATTACTTCAGAAGATTTGATACATTTTGATAATAATGCTCCTGCTCCTCCGACCGCTGCCAGATATACACTTCCGTTTCTTACGACTGCATCCAGTACTTCTTTGCTTCTTTTTCCTTTTCCTATCATAGCAGTCAGACCAAGATCAAGGAGCTTCGGTGCATACTTATCCATACGGCTTGCCGTCGTAGGTCCTGCAGATCCAATTGGACGTCCCTCTCTTGCTGGAGATGGTCCCATATAGTAAATTGCCTGATTCTTTATATCAATTGGAAGCTCCTCTCCTTTTGAGAGTGCTTCGTCCATTCGTTTATGTGCTGCATCTCTTGCAGTATATATGGTTCCTGTAATATATACATAGTCACCTGCGTGCAGTGAGCGGGATACTTCCTTCGTAATTGGTGCTTTTATATGCTGGTCCATATTTATACCTCCCTGATAATATGTCTGTTTACATGACAGCAGATGTTGATTCCAACCGGAAGCCCTGCTATATGTGTTGGATAAGTATTCACATTAACTGCAAGAGCAGTTGTTGTTCCTCCAAGCCCTCCCGGCCCAATTCCCAGGCAATTAATTTTATCCAGCATCTCCTCTTCCAGTTCCCTGACCCATGGAATCTCAGAATGAGAGCCAACTTCGCGCGTCAGAGCTTCTTTTGCCATAAGCGCACATTTTTCAAATGTTCCCCCAACCCCTACTCCGACAACAATCGGCGGACACGCATTTGGTCCGGCATCTTTTACTGCCGTCAAAATAGCATTTTTTACTCCTTCAATTCCGTCTGCAGGTTTTAACATAAATACACGGCTCATATTTTCACTTCCAAAACCTTTTGGAGCAACTTTTATCTTTACTTTATCACCTTTTACAATACTATAATGAATAATTGCAGGTGTATTATCTTTTGTATTTTCACGAATAATAGGATCTCCTACTACAGATTTTCTTAAATATCCTTCCGTATATCCCTGACGTACGCCCTCATTAATCGCATCTTCTAATACTCCGCCTTCAAAATGAACATCCTGACCAATTTCCATAAAGATAACAGCCATTCCTGTATCCTGGCAGATCGGAATCATATCTTCTGCAGCTATTTTCAGATTCTCCTGAAGTTGATTCAGAATCTGTTTTCCAAGAGGCGCTTTCTCTGTATCAATTGCTTTTTTCATTGCCTCGTCCATGTCTTTGGAAAGAAAATGGTTTGCTTCTATACACATCTCTTTGATATGTTTTGTAATCTCTTCTACGTTGATTGTACGCATTCTTTTTCTCCTTTGTGAATAGAATATGTCTTCTATAATTCTACTCTGTCTGAAACGAATATACAAGATATAAAAAATACAGGGTTCATGCTGTTCTTTTTCGATGCAGAACCCTATATCATTCCTTTGTTCCTATTATTATGAACATATTTTCATAGCTTTCATAACTCAGCAATACTCGGGATAGATGTCTGTGCTCCTTTTCTTGTAACTGCAATGGCGGACACCTTTTGTCCAAATGCAATCGCATCCTCGACGGATTCATCCCTGCTTAGTGCAAGCGCAAAAGCTGCCGTAAACGAATCTCCTGCTGCCGTTGTATCCACCACATGTACTTTTTTCGTTGGAATTACCTTTTCTTCCCGGTTTGATACATAGAGACATCCTTTCTCTCCAAGCGTCACAAGAACTGTTTTTACACCTTTTGCAAGCATCTCTTTTGCGCCTTCTATCAATTCTGATTCAGTTGCCAGTGTTCTTCCTGCCAATATCTCCAATTCCGTTTCATTTGGCTTAATATAGTCAATCCCATTCCAAAATTCGTCCGGAAGTCCTTCAACGGCAGGTGCCGGATCCAGGATTACTGTTTTCCCTTTTTTTATAGCAGTCTCTTTTATATACTGTACCGTCTGAACCGGTATTTCCAACTGCATAATGATGATATCACTTGCATCGATAAGATTCATATTCTCGTCTATCATCTTCTCAGTAACTTTTCCGTTCGCTCCCGCAATAACAATAATAGAATTCTGCCCCTCTTCGTCGACAGTAATATAAGCCTGGCCCGTTGGGATTCCTTCTAATTGACGGATTCCTTTTACATCCACATTAACGTTTCGAAGATTATTCAGCATCGTATCCCCAAAGGAATCTTTTCCTACTGCCCCTAACATTGCCACATCTCCCCCAAGCTTCCCTGCTGCATATGCCTGATTCGCCCCTTTTCCTCCCGGTATTAACGATATATCCGTTCCCATAACTGTTTCACCAGATTTTGGCATATGAGGCGTTTTTATTACAGAATCCATATTCAAACTTCCGATTACTAATATTTTTTTCATAGCATTCCCTCACTTTTCATGGTATCTGAATTTTTTCCTTATTTCTAATAGAGCTGCCTGGTTCACAGGCAGCTCTAAAACACACACTTATATTATTCTATTTTTTATTTGTCTTGTCCATAGGAATACTTCACAAAGTTCTGCATTGCAGCTATATTTTCATCAGAAATTCCTATCGGCTTTCCACCTGTCGCTTCAATCATATAATAGATCTGTGCCGTTACTTCCAATACTTTTGCTGTTTTGAAAGCACCATTCATGTCTCCTGATACACACACAGCACCATGAGAATGAATCAAACAGGTATTTGCTTTTTCTCCAAGCGCTTTTACACAATTTTCTGCCAATGATTCACTTCCAGGGAGAGCATAATCCGTACACCTGCAGGTATCTCCCATAATCTGCGCTGCTTCATCGATAATTAAAGGAATATCTTTTCCCTGCGTTGCATATACCATTGAATACATCGGATGTGTGTGAATGATCGCATTCACATCTTCTCGATTTCTGTAAATTGACAGATGCATATCTTTCTCAATTGTAGGTTTTCTGGTTCCTTCTACGACTGTTCCGTCTAACTTACACACGATAACATCATCTTCTTCAATCGTATTATAAAGCATGGCACTTGGAGTCATATATACTAACTGAGTCTCCGGATCCCGACAACTTATATTTCCCCATGTTTCTACAGTAAGTCCGGATCCTTCCATTCTTTTTCCACTTTCTACAATTAACTTTTTATAATTCATTTTTTATCCTCTTATGTCTGATCTATTTTGTCGGTTCAATTTCCTTTGCATAATTCTGGGTTTCTTCCAGTGATTCTTCTGCATTATCACTTGTAATCAGCTTACATCCTGTATCAATGTACGTTTCTGCATCCTCACCTGCGAAAATCTTAGTCATATTAATAACACCAAGTTTACCCATCTCTATAGGCTGCTGAGCACATGTAGATATAAACTTACCATCAATTACATACTGAATACCTTCTGTAATTCCATCATAAGAGAAAATCTTAATCTGATCTGTAAGTCCTGCTTCATCCACTGCCTGGTATGCACCAACACCCATTAAATCGTTTTCACAATAAATAACTTCAAGATCCGGATTTGCCTGAAGGATATTCTGAATTGCTGTATAAGCCTGATCTGTTTCCCAGTTTGCATGCTGTTCTGCAACGAGATCAACAACATCGCCTGCTTTATCTAAGAATCCATTGTATCTGTCATCATCGTTTGTCTGACCCTGAACGCCTCTCAGAATTGCTGTTTTGCATCCATCCGGATACATCTCAGCAACTTCTTCTCCAACCATTTGTCCACCTACATAGTTGTCTGTTCCATAAAACGGAATGTCCTGATCTAATGCTTCCAGTGTAGCATCATCAAGTTTTGTATCCAGATTAATTACCGGAATATTAGCATCTTTACATTCCTGAAGAGCAGAAAGAAGTCCTTCAGAAGCTGCCGGTACAAGAATAATTCCATCTACACCCTGTGAAATATAGTTTTCGATAATTACCAACTGTTCTTCTACTGACTGATGCTCAGAACCCGCCTGAATCTCTACTTTCATCCCAAGAGCTTTACAAGACTGCTCTACTGCATTTGCAACAATAATATGATATTCATTATTTAATGTCATCCCACAGAATCCAATTGTCTTGTCACTGTAATCTCCATCCGGAACCTGCGATTTAATTTCTTCTACTAACTTATCAGAAACTTCTGCTGCAGCTTCTTCCGTAGATTTAGAATCATCACTTGATGAACTGTCTTCGCTTTTATTTCCACATCCAATCAACATTGTTCCTGCCAGTGCTACACAAAGTAATACGCTTAATAATTTCTTTTTCATAGTGTATCCTCCTTCATTATTTGAATTTATAAGTATGTGTTTTTTAACAATATGAACTTTATTCAGCCTTTCTTTCTTTTTGCTTATCTGCAAAAACAGCAATAATAACAACCAATCCTGTAATTACAGTCTGATAATAGGTTGCAACATTCATTATTTGAAGACCATTAGTTAGAGTCGCAAGAATAATAGCACCTACAACCGTATTCGCCAGCTTTCCTTTTCCACCTGACATAGAGATACCGCCTATAACTGCAGCTGCAATTGCATTCATTTCATAAGAGCTTCCTGCACTTGGATCCGCATACAGGAGACGTCCTAACAACATTACACCGGCAAATGCTGCGAAAATTCCACAGATGACATATACTAATACTTCTTGTCTCTTTACTCTGATTCCTGATAATCTTGCAGCATGTGAGTTACCGCCTAATGCATATACGCTGCGCCCAAACTTTGTATATGACAATACAAAAATCATTATTGCATAAAAAATGATGACATACAGAACACCAATTGGTACTACATCAAAGAACTTTGTCTTCATAACTTTACCGATATCTAATGGAAATCCTGATACTGCCTGCCCTCCGTTGATAATCTGAGCCAATCCTCTGACCGCCTGCATAGAACCCAGTGTTGTAATGAAAGCAGGAACTTTTCCATAACTGATCAGTACACCATTAAATAATCCAATGACCGCTCCGATTACCAAACACAAAAAAATAGCAAGGGGAATAGACATTCCACTTTTTAAATTCATTGCAAGAAAAATACCAATAAATCCTACAACAGATCCTACAGACAAATCAATTCCACCTGTTAATATAACCAGAGAAGCTCCTATTCCGAGAATTGCATTAATACTTGCCTGGTTTACAATATTCATAACATTATTGATTGTCAGAAAGTTCTTTCCCATTGCAGAACATATGATAGAAAATATAACAAATATACCTATCATACCTATGTATATC
>NZ_JAFBIZ010000134.1 GCF_021531995.1 Faecalicatena contorta | reverse complement strand
GCCTTATTAAAGTGCGCCTAAAATGTCCGGTTATCTACATTTCATTCCAGAATTCGTGCTTTGCACGAATTCATCCTTGTTTTGGTTCAGAATTGCGAACAAGCTTAGCGAGTTTCGCAATTACCTAGGTATCTGAAATATCTTACTTGATCTCTCCACTGACAATTCCAGCATCTTCCTGATTCTCAATGATTGCCCGGATTCCACACACTAAGGCTTCTGCAATCATCCCGGATGACATGCTTGGTGTACCGTCCGGAAGACTGACCGTCTGCTCCGGCAGATACGGAACATGAACAAACCCGCCCCGCATATCAGGATGTTCTTTCTCAATCATATACAGAAGCCGGTACATAATATCATTGCATACATAGGTGCCTGCCGTATACGATACCCGCGCAGGAATCTTCGCATTCTGCATATATTGTACCATACGCTTCACCGGCACAGTCGCAAAATAGGCCGTTGCCCCATCTTCCTTGACCGGGGTATCCAGCGGCTGGTTTCCCTCGTTATCCGGTATCCTGGCCTCCATCAGATTAATGGCCACCTTTTCTACCGTGATCCCGGATCTTCCGCCCGCCTGCCCTACACAGAGTACAACATCCGGCTTATATTCTTCGACAGCGGCCCTCATCACCGCTTCATCTTTTCCAAAGACAGTCGGAATCTCAATTTTCATGATTTCAGCTCCATCTATCCGATCCGGAAGCTGCCTGACCGCCTCATATGCAGGATTAATCGTTGCTCCCCCAAACGGGTCAAATCCTGTGACTAATATTTTCATCGTTTTCACCGACTCCTTTCTTATTCTTAATAGAGCTGTGGTTCCGGAACAATTACTCGTCCCCGTTCCATAATTTTTCGATTATCCGTATATATATCTGGTTCCAGCATCACAAGATCGAAATGTCCGCTTGCTTCATATGCCCCTCCAAGCGCCAGATTTCTTCCAAAACCGATATGATACGTTCCATATGCCGATTCATCTTCAATATAGCAATTCCCGATACATTTTGCATAAGAGTTAAGCCCGATACCCAATTCACCGGCAGTATACATCCGTTCGTCTTCAAAGCTTTCGAGATACTCTTTCAGTCTTTTTCCATCTTCTGTCTCCTCAATGAACACAATCTTTCCATTTTGTATTTCAATCCGAAATGGTTCCCTGACCGCTCCGATATATCCGAGTGATCCATCCAGATACACAACACCCTCTGTCTGATCTTCTTCTATAGGGACATATAATTCAATACTGGCTGAGGAAAAACCTTTTCCGTCTCTGACATCTCCATTAAAAAAGCCCGCATTTCTTCCTTTTTTCCGAAAGCTGATATCTGTCCCCTGTTTTGTCGTCACCTGAAGGAAGGTTGCCGAGTCCACATATTTTTTTATTACATTTGCCATCAACTTGCTTTTCTTTGTATCCATTTGCAAAAATGAATAACCAAGCATGGATCGCCCGTCATTCGTTGACAGCGGAAGTGACAGGTATTTTTTTCCTTCTGAGATCGCCCGCCTCACTGCTCTGGTAGTAACCAGGGAATAGTCGGTTGCTCCAATGATGACATCATAGTCATCAAATATCTTTTCATTCTTATCAAAGAATACACCAACCTTTTTCCCTCGTTCCTCCACAACCATCAGATCTACCTGAAGAGAATACTCCATGCAGGCGTTTTTCAATATCTGAACTTCTGCCAGATGTATCTCACTGCTTACAATCAGAACCTTTTGTCTCATTTTTAAATGGAGCCAATTCTGTGCAATGATATTGGCTCCACGGACAACCTCCTGGTTCTGGACAGAATCAATTTGTTTCATATGACTCTTTCCTTTTTATATTACTATTTCATAATTATCATGTAGCAGATCTGGAAAACCAGAAGAATGATTGCCGGAATAATCTGATTCTTAATAACCCCAAATCGATCCTTCATATCCAGAAGCGCAACCGGAACGATGTTAAAGTTCGCCGCCATCGGTGTGCAAAGTGTTCCACAATAACCACAGGTCAGTGCCAGCATTCCGATTAGGGTAGGATCCGCACCGTAAGCAAGTACGAACGGAGCACCGATTCCAACTGTCATAACGGTGATCGCAGCAAATGCATTTCCCATAACCATCGTAAACAAGGCCATACCTATTGCAAATATGATAATACCAACATTAACATTTCCCTCCGGAATGATGTTTCCGACGATTCCGGCAACCACATCTCCGACTCCTGCCGCTGTAAATATTGCTCCCAGACTTGCAAGCAGCATAGGTAACATGGAAAGAGGTCCTACGGTGGAGATCAATCTTTCCGAGTCATTTAAAAACGTAACTGGTTTATTCTCTTTGTTAAACAGCATCAGCAGAATCATAGAAACAAGAATACCTGCTCCGATTCCTACCATTGCTCCGAGAGTCGGAAGGAATAAAGCAAAACAGATCGCTCCGATACCGATAGAAAGTGCCGGTACAAATACCTTCATTCCTACTTTACTGTACGTATCTGCAACCTTCTCTTCTGTCGGCGCATTGGATTTTCCAATCTTTACCTTACCCATGATTGCCGGTACACACATGATCAGAATCAGAACACCGTCCACAACAGCCGGTATCCAGCGTCCAAACGCCAGTACGACACCCAGTACGCACCAGAAAACACCCGTGCCAATGCGTGAAGGATTCTCTTCATCTCTAATATTTTTGATTCCTGTATAGATGGTTAATAAACCAATGACGATATAAATGATTTCCAATAATTTCTGTCCTAGTGTAAAGTCTGCACTGGTAAAAAATGACATATCTGTGTCCCCCCTCCTGCTTATTTATCTTTTTTGTAGTACTTTTTACAAAGAGCTTTATCCTTGATTACATAATATACGATTGCCACAATCGCTGCAAAGATACCTACCGGGATCTCCACTTTCGCAAGATCAGCAAGTTCCACATGATATCCCAGCGGTTCTAAGGTAGACTGTACCAGCAATCCACCGGCACCACCAATAAACAATACCTGACAGAAGAACCACGCAATATTTTCCATACCGGAAGCCATGCCTTTTAACTCTTCCACATGCTCTTCATTCGGCACATCCCCGTTCGCTTCAATCGCACCGGTTGCCATCGGCATAATGATCGGACGTACGAATCCTGCAACACCGCCAAATCCAACATTAAAAGCGGCAAATACAGATCTCATGACTCCATATGCTCCGATTACCACTCCCGGTGATGCATTTTTAACTTTTCCAATCAGTGCTGCAGCAGCATTTTTCAATCCATTTCTCTCCAGTGTTCCTGTTACAAGCATTACAAGAATGAAGATTGCCATACTCCTGTTTGCCACAAAGCTTGAACCAAGAGTCTCACACAGTCCGACCGGCCCCAGGCCTCCAACTAAAGCTGTTACCACAGCTGCAACAACAATGATCAGGATGGAATCCAGTTTCAATGCAAAACCTAAAATTACAATCAAGATTCCGATGAGTTTTAAATATTCCATTTTTCTCCTCCTTTGAAATATGTTTTATTTTCTATCGAGCAATAACCGGACGCTTTCTCGTCACAGTCACTTTAATGTCATTGCTCGTATAGTTCCATTCTTTCTCATAGACATAAGAACAATTCAGGATCATGTCGATGATTGCCAGATCATGTACCAGATGCGATCTGGCACATTCATATAAGTAATCCCCCTGTGCCGTCTCATCTGCAACCTCACTGACAAAATCCACACTCAGAATCCATGGGTATTTTACAGATGGATATCGATGGTCCGGAGTATATGGACTTGGGATCCAGTAATTAATCATATTCTTGTAATAGTTTGCCGGGAACAGTTTTGGCATCCATGCATGTGCATATTTTTCAAACTGTCTCGCCCATGAAAGATTTACCTTTGTAATTGCTTCGTCCTTAAGAAATGCATCCGCAATCGCATCCTCCATTTTTTTATTCAACGTAATATTGCTCTGATATCTTTCCTCCTGAATATGAAAGAAATATCCGTAGATCAGAGATCTCGGAAGCCAGAATCCCCGATAGGAAGGAGACGTATATCCGGAAAACTGCTGTTCCCACTCATGACTTGGAACGCCATGATTATCGATCAGGAAATCCGGAAGGTGTCTCATAAACAGCCGTTTTAATCCCTTTGCTTCTTTATGAATTGTCTCATCCACAAAATGCTCATAATAGAATTCTTTTCCAATCGCATTAAACCTTGCAACATGTAATTTCCATGTTGGATTGTCTTTCTGCAGTTCATAATGAATTGCAGCTCCATCCACATTTTCCATCGGAACCAGAATAAGATTCATATTATCCGCAACATTTTCATATTTTTTATCCGTTAGGAGTGTCTTAAGCAACATAAACGCTTCATTCGTACCTGACACCTCATTGGCATGATGCCTTGTGTTGATGATTTCTGTCGGATGATTGGTAATGCGTTTGACTCTGGAAATATATCCTTCCAGATGAGGTTTTAACTCCACAGCGTATAAGCTTCGTCCCATATAGGAATGCGTAGTCTGATATACGTTAATTCCAGGAACTCTTTTCAGTTGATTCAAAAGCTCTACACACTGCTCATATCCGATCAGTGTATGTTCCAATATATCGATATCTTCAACCCGAATTGTCTTTTCTTCCTCTTTTACCGGAGCAATACCCACAGAATACGTATGCGTATCCGTCTCAAACCGAAGTACATCAATTCCATACAGACGTCCGGACAGTTCCAGCACCCCTGCCTCCATCAGTTTTGCATAAGCTGCCACCAACGCTTCATCGACATTGCCGACATGTAAAGTAACAATCGTTTTATGTTCTTTTACTTCCAGCCGTTTCATCCAGATATCCACATCCCATTTCTTTACAGCAGATGTGATTACTTTATCGCCGCACACGATGGTTGGACATTTTTTCTTTGATGAATAAAGCGAAACTTTAAAATATGGCTTTCCTTCTCCTTTTTTTACAACCGGGAGAATGAGTCCCGGTGCATCCGTTATCTTTCCACATTTTTCTATACCATAGTTTTTAAAATAGTCCGTCCCTGCAAAATACAGATCTTCATGCAGACCATCCAGAGTCGAGAATAAATCTTCTCTTGAATTCAGAATCTCATTCGGTTCGCTGGCCACAATATCGAGCTGAAGCTTTGAAAAGAATGGCTGCGCTTCCACCATGTCTTCTCCTTCCGTAATCCGGTCGGTATATGCACGCACCTCAGGCAGCACTTCTGTCTGATAAATCTCCCATATTTTTTCCACATCCGACCAGATCCGTTCATTCAGAACTGCGTCTCCATTCTTCCAGACTCTTAAAAAGCCGGTAGCAGGATGCACCTTTCCCAGCTGCGGGAAATCATCCAGATATGCTCTTTCACTGTTTGCCGCAAGATAGCTGTCTTCATAGACCACGGTGTGTTCCGCGTCCAGTGCTCTGACCAGATATGTCAGATCCTCCGTTCCTTCATAGACCTGAAATACAACATGATCTTTCTCAACTCCGACTGTCTCCACAATCGTATCCTCTATCGGATAAAGTTCCTGAAGATAACGGATCGGAAGATCATACCAGTGATTCAGATCATCTTTTACATTGTTGTATTTGGGTGTGGCGCCATCTTCATCCAGCCACTCTGTCTGTCCTTCCGGCAAAAATGGTTTGAAAAAGATCTCTACACGGTCCACATTCTCTTTTGACGTCAGGATCGGATTCACCTTTTCATCGATCCAGGAATATCCCTGCTTATAGGAACAGATAACATCCACTTCTGCCACTGCTCCTTTTTCCAATATATTTTCCCGTATCTCATCTTCCAATTCTTCTCTTACTTTTTTATCCTCGCTGACTGCAGCAAAGATCCTGATCCGATCACCTGTTTCGATCTTTGGATAGATCTCTTTTTCCAGGATCTCCCTGAGTTCATCCACTTCCCAGGTAATGTCGTATTCCTTTTCATAGATCCGTTCATCATCTTTATAACCTACAAATGAAGTATCCGGAAAACAGCTTTCCACCTGCTCTCTCCGGCTGTTCAGCGTTGCATCCACATAGGCATATGCTCCTTCTTTTTTCCCAGACGCCTCCAGATAAGCAAGTTGTCCGTCCAGTGTCTGCATCGCAAATCCTTCGGCGATCTCTTCCAGCCGGTCAGCCCAGGTATCAAACGCCCCCTGAAGCGGAAAGCTCTCGCATAACATTCGAATTCCCGACTCGAGAGCTTCTCCATTTCCTGCTATGTACACCTTCACTCCATTCTGCGTGTCTTCGTAAGATACCGAAAATTCTCCTCCGCCAACAAACAGGATCTCGTTCCCGTTCCCGGAACATTCTCTTAAAAGAATTCCCTCATATCCGGTCGTCTCCATCCCCAGGCGGAATGCCACATTAACTGCTGCTGCAAATTGAGCATCCGATGCACCTTCCTGCAAAACCAGATGGACATCCATCCGATCCGGCAGTTCATCCAGATTATCATCCTTCAGAAACGAACCCTTGGAAAAGATGCCTTCCAGCCCCTTCCGCTTTCTACGATCCTGCTCCGGTATCGGCAAAGGAGAATCTGACGAAGCTACATATCCTTGCGGAATCACATTCACTTCCCTCTCAGGTAAGGGCTGCAGCTCAGTCATGTCCGCAATCGCATCCGGAACCGGAAGCCCCTCCCCCCATGTTGTGACTGGAAACACAGCTGCTTCACACAAGAATCCCAGGGCTCTCGCATATTCAATCGCGATTTTTTTATATTGATAGTCTCCGCCCTTTGTCAAAGCAATCTTGTCATTGAATTGATACTTCAAACTTCTCTCTCCTCTCCATATATTTTTATCATCTGTTTTATCTCAAACATAATCATGATCGCACTATATCTCATATTACATTCTTGTACTTTAGTACCGTATTATGTAC
>NZ_JAFBIZ010000133.1 GCF_021531995.1 Faecalicatena contorta | reverse complement strand
ATATAGATGAGATAATTCTTTATCCACCAACAAGAAAGACGATTGGATGGATAAACGACAATATTGCAAATCTGTCGGGAAATATATTCATGATAAAGGAGACAGGAAATGGATTTAAGAATTGAAAAGACAGAAAAAGGGATTAAGAATGCGTTTATTGAACTCCGTTCTAAAAAACCACTGGAAAAGATTACGGTCAGAGAATTGTGCGAAATTGCCAGAATTAATAAATCTACATTTTATTCTCATTACAAAGATATCTATGATCTGTCGGATACACTGGAGGGGGAAGTAGTGGCTTCGATCACAAACAGTGTCTCACATCCGGAGTATATCGTGGATAATCTGGAAGCATTTTCCAGAGAGCTTTTAATCGCATATTTGTCACAGACGTCTCTTACAACCATTCTCTTTTCCGGAAATCAACGGAGCCATTTTGCGGATCGCATTGAAGAAAGTATTAAGAAACTGATCTATGAGAAGTATCCGGAGTTTGAAACAGATGAGATTATGAATATTACGATTAGCTACTGTATTCAGGGTGGGTATCATGCATTTCAGAGGAACCGGGAGGTGGATAATGATACGCTGGTGAATGCCATTGGCAAGATGACGGCATTGATGAGTCCATGTATCAAAAGCCGCCTGAGGTAAAAAAGAAGATGTATAATTATGTTGACAAAACAAACATATGTTCTTATAATAAGGTGGAACATATGTTTGTTTTTGCGTAAAGAAGGTGAAGATATGAGGATTCAGGAAGCGAAGTCGATGTATGATAAATTGCAGATTCTTACGGATGCCGCGAAGTATGATGTGGCTTGTACTTCCAGTGGGACAGCCAGAAGAGGGGATGGCACAGGGATGGGGAACTGTGAACAGTCCGGAATCTGTCACAGTTTTTCGGCAGACGGAAGATGTATCTCTCTTCTGAAGATTCTGTTTACGAATGAATGCATCTATGACTGTAAGTATTGTGTGAATCGAAGAAGTAATGATGTAGAGAGGACTTCGTTTACGCCGGATGAAGTATGTACACTTACCATGGAATTTTATCGCAGAAATTATATCGAAGGTCTGTTTTTAAGTTCCGGTATCTTAAAAAGCCCGGATTACACCATGGAACTTCTGTACGCAACGCTCTGGAAACTTCGGAAGGAGTATAACTTTCAGGGATATATTCATGTAAAAGCGATCCCCGGAGCCAGTCAGGAGCTGGTTCAGAGGATTGGATTCCTTGCTGACAGAATGAGTGTGAATCTGGAACTTCCGACGGCAGAGAGCCTCAGGCTTCTGGCTCCTCATAAGACGAGAAAGAACATACTGACACCCATGCGGCTTGTGCAGAACCTTGCATCAGAGAACCGGCAGAAGATTCAGCTGTACCGGAATGCACCAAGATTCGTTCCTGCCGGACAGAGTACTCAGATGATTATCGGTGCAACTCCGGAGACGGATTATCAGATCATTCGGGTAGCGGAATCTATGTATCAGAAGTTTGAACTGAAGCGGGTATTTTATTCGGCGTTTGTGCCTGTCAATGAAGATGTCTGTCTTCCGGCCGGGACAGGGGAAGGGCCTCCCCTTTTACGGGAGCACAGGCTGTATCAGGCGGACTGGCTGCTGCGATATTACCATTTTCAGGCAGAAGAACTGTTGTCGGAAGAAAATCCGAATTTTAATGTCTTATTTGACCCAAAATGCAACTGGGCACTGAAGCATCTGGAACAGTTTCCGGTCGAGGTCAACCGCGATGACTATAAGATGCTGCTTCGGGTTCCGGGAATCGGATATAAGTCTGCAGGCAGGATTGTACGGGCAAGAAAGCTTGGGACACTGGACTTTGCGGATCTTAAAAAGTTTGGTGTAGTACTCAAGCGTGCACTGTACTTTATTACTTGTAATGGAAAGATGATGTATCCTACCAGGATGGACGAAGATTATATCTCTAGGAATCTTTTGAATACAGGGGAAAGGCTGCCGGATTCCGTCACCCAGGCAGGATATCGGCAATTGTCGTTGTTTGATGATGTAAGATTCGGAGGTGGACTCAGATGAAAACGGTATATATCTGCAGCGACACCGTTACCGGAATTTTCTCCGGGATTTATGATGCCTGGAAATCAGGGAAACATGAACAGGATTGCGGGATTGCACTTTTGGGAGCGGTAGAACAGGAACTGTTCTGTGATTATGTGGAGGTGGAAGAATCAGAACGTAAGGCACAGGCAGTTGAACTTATGATCCGGAAGCATATGGGAATGCGTGCTTACTGGGATATCTTCCATGCAGTGTTGTCTCCGGACAGGGACAAAGGGAATGCGATTCTGGGAACCATGATGGCGGCAAGAAAGCTTGCGGACGGAACAAAAATCATGGATCACTTAAGTCATCCGATGGTGGAAAAAGTATTTGAACTTAGCAGGACAGTGGCCGGAGAGGCACATCTGTTGAAAGGCTTTCTCAGATTTCAGGAGTTGGAAAACGGAATTCTGTATGCGCAGATTACCCCCAAAGCGCAGGTATTGAGTTGTCTGGCTCCTCATTTTGAAGACCGGCTTCCAAATGAGAACTGGATGATACACGATAAGAACCATCAGATGTTTGCAGTACATGAGAAGGGAAAGCACTGGGTACTGGTGTTGGATGAATACTGGAGGGAAGACCGGGTGCAGTTGATATCGGAAAAAGAAAAAGAGTATGCACAGTTGTGGAAAAACTTCTGTCAGACCATTGCGATTCAGTCGCGGATGAATCCCAGGTGCCAGATGCAGCATCTTCCGCTTCGGTTTCGACCGAATATGACAGAGTTTCGGGATACGTCTGATGTGCGTGTGTGATGTGTAACAATGCTGTGCAGATCTTCGTCTGCTGTGCTATAATGTTTCCAGAAATCAAGTCGGGAGGAGAGCAGGATGAATCTGGAACAGCCACTGGTCAGGATATCCGTGCGTAATCTGGTGGAATTCATAATGCGGAGCGGAGATATTGATAACCGTGCAGGGGGAGCAGAGAAGGAAGCTATGCAGCAGGGAGGCAGGATCCATCGGAAAATTCAGAAATCCATGGGATATGACTATCATGCAGAGGTAGTGCTGAAATATGAGGTTCCATGCCAGGGATTCATTCTGTCCCTGGAAGGACGGGCGGATGGGATCATTGAGACTTCCTCGGGAGTTGTGATCGATGAGATCAAAGGCGTGTTCCGGGAACTGGAAAAGATTACAGAGCCGGTTCCGGTACATCAGGCGCAGGCAATGTGTTATGCATATATCTGGGCCAGCCAGAAGAAGCTGGATGAGATCGGAGTCCAGATGACATACTGTAATCTGGATACGGAGGATATTAAAAGATTCCAGAGCGTCTATACGTTTCAGAAACTGGAAAGCTGGTTCCTGGAACTGATCGGTCGATATGAAAAATGGGCAAGATACCAGATTCAGTGGAAAAAGACCCGAAATGCCTCTATAAAAAGTGTTGAGTTCCCGTTTTCCTATCGAGACGGGCAGAAAGAGCTGGTGACTTCTGTTTATCGGACGATACTGAGAAAAAAGAAACTGTTTATTCAGGCGCCTACGGGTGTGGGAAAGACGATGGCAACCGTGTTCCCTGCGGTAAAGGCAGTCGGAGAAGAATTGGGAGAGAAAATCTTCTATCTGACGGCCAAGACGATTACCAGAACGGTCGCATGGCAGGCGTTCGAGACGCTGAGACAGCAGGCACTTCGCATGAAGGTGATCGTGCTGACGGCGAAGGAAAAGATATGCCTGTGTGAGGAAACGAATTGTAACCCGGAAGCCTGCCCGTATGCAAAAGGGCATTATGACCGGGTGAATGATGCGGTCTATGAGCTGATGACAACGAAGGATGCAATCACAAGAGAACTGATAGAGATACAGGCACGAAAATGGATGGTGTGTCCATTTGAACTGAGCCTGGATGTGTCTGTATGGATGGATGCTGTGATCTGCGACTATAATTATGTATTTGACCCAAATGCACATCTGCGGCGCTTTTTCGGAGAGGGAACGAGGGGTGAGTACCTGTTTCTGGTTGATGAGGCGCATAACCTGGTGGAACGTGGAAGAGAGATGTACAGTGCGCAGATATACAAGGAAGACTTTCTGAAAGTAAAACGCCTGGTCAGATATGAAGATGAAAAACTGACAGGAAGGCTGGAAGAATGTAATAAGCAGTTGCTGGCTCTGAAGAGAGAATGTGATGGCTGTCAGGTTCACAACAGTGTATCACATGTATATCTGAAACTGTTGTCTCTGATGACAGAGATGGAGCGTTATCTGGAAGAATGTCGGAATGAAGAGATTCGAAAAGAAGTGCTGGATCTGTATTTTCAGGTCCGGATGTTTGTATACGTTTATGAAAGGCTGGATGAGAATTACCTGATCTATTCGGAACTGGAAGAAGATGGAAGGTTTAAGCTCAGATTGTTTTGTGTGAATCCGGCGAATTGTCTTCAGGAATATCTGGACAAGGGGAACAGTACGATCTATTTTTCGGCAACGCTTCTGCCGATTCATTATTATAAAAAACTTCTCAGTACATCCAAAGAGGATTATGCGATCTATGCAGAGTCCCCGTTTGATACCGGAAAGCGAAAGCTTCTTCTTGGAACGGATGTCAGTACAAAGTACACAAGAAGAGGTGAAGAGATGTATCGCAGATATGCACAGTATCTGATCCGGATTGCACAGATCAAAGTAGGCAATTACATCGCTTTTTTCCCGTCGTATCGGTTCATGGAGGAAGTGTATGATGCATTTGTCTATCTGCAGGATGAAGGACGGGAAATAGATGCTGTCATGCAGTCGCAGTATATGTCGGAGGAGGCAAGAGAGATATTTCTGGAGAATTTTGAAGAAGTAAGAGAACACAGCCTGATGGGATTCTGTGTTATGGGGGGAATATTTTCGGAAGGAATTGATCTTGCGGAAGATAAACTGATCGGGGCAGTGATCGTTGGAACCGGGCTGCCGCAGGTCTGCAGAGAGAGGGAACTTCTGAAGAATTATTTTGACGGCCAGGGGCTTCGGGGATTTGATTACGCCTATCTTTATCCTGGGATGAATAAAGTCCTGCAGTCCGCAGGAAGAGTGATCCGTACGGATGAGGACAGGGGCGTGATATTGCTTTTAGATGAACGTTTTCGAGATACAAGATACCAGGAAACGTTTCCAAGGGAATGGAAAGAGTATTCCCTGTGTACGGTGGAAACAGTAGAAACAGTGACAGAGGATTTCTGGAGAATATGGGAGTGATTCTTATGGAAGCCTAAAAGTAATTCAGAAATTCCCGGGCAGCATTGGAAACCGGTACCTTTCCGTTATAGGCAATGGCCAGTTCCCGGGAGGGGAGTTCTTCTTCGGTCTGTACGATGAACAGGTTCCCAGAGCTGTGTGGCACGCAGTAATCCGGAACGAAAGCGATTCCAAGCCCGATACTTGCAAGATCGATCAGCAGGTCATTGCTGCTGAGCTCGATTTCCGGAACCAGATCCAGCTGATGCTGCTGGAACAGAGAGTGAAGAAATTCACTGGTTGTACTTTTTTTGTCCAGCATCAGGATCGGATAGTTTAAAAGCTCTTTCAAAGACAGCTTTTTTCCTATCAGGTCGGAAAAAGCTTCATTGGCAATGAAAACATCATGAAATTCCTTGATCTTTTTTACGTGTGAAATGTTTCCGAGAGAAGCATTCGGTGCATTTACGACAATGAGATCCACCTGATCTGTTTCCAGAAGCTCTGCGCAACGGATAGAGGTCGCATTGGTGACCTTGATGTGTGCGCCCGGATAATCCCGGTGAAAGCGTTCGAGATAGGGAACCAGAAAATATCGACAGATTGTATCGCTTGCGCCGATGTGGAGCTGCCCGCCTCTTACACCGTTGTCGAGAAGCTGTGCTTCGCCGCGTTTGATCAGATTCATGGCAGGCTCGATATGGCGGAGCAGGATCTCGCCTTCAGCAGTCAGGCGTACTTTTTTGGTGCTCCGGATAAAAAGTGTCTGATTCAGTTTCTTTTCCAGAGTCTTCACAGACTGACTGACGGCAGACTGGGAGATGAAAAGCTGCTTGGATGCCTCGGAAAAGCTTAAGGTTGATGCTACATAGTAGAACACTTTGTATAATTCATAATTAATATCCATGCGAAATCCTCCTGCAAAAACTACTTTTCAGTATATATGAAAAAACGATGAATTACAATGAGGAGTGTGGTAGAATAGAAGCGGAGGATTTACGACTATGAAAAAAAGAGATTATGGTTTGGCTGTGATTGCAATGATGTGCGTGATTCTGGCAGGGTTGATCTTCAGCTTCTGGATGGCAATCTACGGAGACAGTGAATATCGGTTTTATGAGAAAGAGTATCGCAAATACTGTGTGACGGATGCCCTGGATATGGATATGGAGGATGTGATGGATGTCACAGATCATATGATGGCTTATCTGATCGGCAAAGAGGATGTTCTTTCAGTGACAACTCTGGTGGAGGGAAAGACACAGGATTTTTTCAATGAACAGGACAGACTGCATATGGCAGATGTCAAAAATCTGTTTCTTGGAGGAATCCGGGTCGGATGGATCTGTCTGGTGACAGGAGTTGTGCTTTTGGGAATTCTGATCCGGAAGGGAGTGGACTGGAGACGTTTGTTTTTAAAGTCGTATTCGATGGCTCTCGGAGCCTGGGCATTGCTTCTTGCGTTTCTTGGAATCGCGTTTGCTGTTGATTTTACCAGATGTTTTACGATTTTTCACCAGATTTTTTTTACAAATGATCTGTGGATGTTTGACCCGGATACAGATTACATGATTCGTATGCTTCCGGAAGGATTTTTCTCAGATATGGTGGTTCGTATCGTGCTGACATTTGTTGTTTTTCTGGTGCTTTTGTGGGTATTGCTTTTCATCCCGGGGAAATTGAAAAGAGAAAAGAAAATTAATAAGATAAAC
>NZ_JAFBIZ010000132.1 GCF_021531995.1 Faecalicatena contorta | reverse complement strand
TTACTATACAGGGATATCTTTGTGAGTATCCGCACTGGAGGAAATAGGATATGCAGAATATATTAGTTGTAGAAGATGATTATGATTTGAATCAGGCGATCTGTTATTCTTTGAAAAAGTCAGGATATGGAGTTTATGGTGTGACTTTTATGGAAAAAGGGAAGCAGATTTTTTTTGAAAATCAGATAGATATGGTCCTTCTGGATGTGAATCTTCCAGATGGCGAGGGATTCTCTTTTTGCCAGTGGGTAAAAAAGCAAAGAGAAGTTCCGGTCATTTACCTGACAGCCAGGGATATGGAGGAGGATGCTCTGGCAGGATATGAATCCGGGGCAGAAGATTACGTTACAAAACCATTTTCAATGAAGATTTTACTTAGAAAAATAGAAGTCATTTTAAAAAGAACTGCTTCGGTCAATCGTCTGATTTTTGCAGATGAGTATTTATATATAGATTTGGATAATGCACGAGTAACGGTAAAAGATCAGGAATGCCCCGTCACACCGACAGAGTGCCGCCTGCTTCGTCAATTTCTTATGAACCGGGGACAGCTTCTGACTTATGATCTGTTATTGGAGCGGTTGTGGGACAGTGGAGGACAGTTTGTGGACAAGCACACACTGGCAGTAAATGTGAATCGCCTGAGAGGAAAGATTGAAGATAAGAATCACAGGTATATTTCAAATGTATATGGGATGGGATATCAATGGATTGGCTGATGTGTATCATGATGATAATTTTATTTGCAGCAGTACTGGTATTGTTATGGAAAAACTACCGGATAAAAAAAGAAGCGAAGTTGTTTGCTGAAAAGGTGGAAGATGCTCTGGATGCTATCGTAACAGGAAAAGAATGGAATATGGAAGAAGAATTGGAGGATAGCCTCTGGGGAAGAACAGGAACACAATTAGCGAAAGCCGGGCACGTATTTCGGAAAAAAGAAGAAGACGGTTTTCGTGAGAAAGAAAGAGTAAAGGGATTGATTTCTGATATATCCCATCAGACAAGGACGCCCATTGCCAATATAAAACTATACCTGGAACTCCTTGAGGACGAGGAGTTTTCGCAAAACGGTCAGGAGTTTTTGGGAAAAATCAAAGGACAGATGGAAAAAATTGATTTTTTAATGCAGAGCATGGTAAAAATGTCAAGGCTTGAAACGGGAATTCTGCAAATACATAAGGAAGACCAAAATCTATACGAAACAATTCGCCACGCAGTTGCCGATGTGGTTCCGGAGGCGGCGTTGAAGGGGATTGATCTATATGTGAACTGCGAAGAAAACATGATGATTCGTCATGACAGCAAATGGACGGAGGAAGCAATTTATAATATTCTGGATAATGCACTCAAGTATACCGAACCCGGTGGAAAGATCCATATTCAGACAGAAAGACAGGAATTATTTTTTAAGATCAGTATTTCCGATACTGGAAAAGGGATTGCCCCGGAGAGGCAGGCAGAGATCTTTACAAGATTTTACCGTGAGCCGGAGGTTCATGATAAACCAGGGGTTGGGATCGGATTATATCTTGCAAGAACAATCATGGAGCTTCAGAAGGGCTACATAGAAGTACAGTCTGAAATGGGAAAAGGAGCGTGTTTTCGCCTGTATTTTCCAGTGAATGAATCGTAACATAACCGATCGGGGATTGTCACAATCTTGTGATAATTGAAAATTGAGACAGGTTTGTGATTTTTAGGAGATATTCTATAGAGTATCAAAAGAAGGAGGCAAACCAATGAAAGAATACATTGTAGAGACAAGAAGCTTAAAAAAATACTATCAAATGGGTGAAAATACGGTAAAGGCATTGGATGGCGTAGATTTTCGTGTGAAAGATCAGGAATTCGTTGCGATTATCGGAAAAAGCGGATCCGGGAAAAGTACACTTTTGCATATGCTGGGTGGACTGGATGTGCCAACAGAAGGGGAGGTGTTGGTAGAGGGTAAGTGCCTTCTGGGTCTGAAAAAAGAACAGCTTGCCATATTCCGCAGAAGAAAGATCGGGTTTATTTTTCAAAATTATAATCTTGTCCCGGATCTTAATGTATATGAGAATGTTATTCTTCCGGTGGAACTGGATGGGAGAAAGGTTGATGTGGAGTATGTGGATGGGATACTCGAACTGTTAGGGTTGTCAGAGAAGAGGGAAGCTCTTCCTGGAACATTATCTGGTGGACAGCAGCAGAGGACTGCGATTGCCAGGGCGCTTGCGGCGAAGCCCGCCATTATTCTGGCTGATGAACCGACGGGAAATCTGGATTCGGTTACCAGCCATGATGTACTTGGACTTTTGAAAATGGCAGCAAGACAGTTCAGCCAGACATTGATCCTGATCACGCATGACAGAGACATTGCACAGCTTGCAGATCGTATCGTACATATTGAGGACGGAAAGATTGTAGGAGATACCAGGAAGGGAAGTGATTCCTATGCTTGAGAATCCGAATCAGAAAGTGATCAAGAGGATGGCACGGAATGCTTTAAAAGTAAACAGGAGAAAGACCATTACTTTGTTCCTTGCGGTTCTTCTTTCTTCCTTTTTGGTATTCACAATATTCACAGTTGGAGATTCTTATTTTAGACTTCAGAAAATTCAGAACATCCGTATGTCAGGAGCTGAATTTGATGCAATCATGTATGGGGTGACGGATGAACAGAGGCAAATGTGTGAGAACAACCCGGATATCGTTCTGACAGGTACGGTGGGAGTCTGTGGATGGGTAGAAAAAACAGATCAGGATTCCACGCCTAATGTGGGACTGATCTGGGCAGATGATGGATATTGGACACAGATGATGGAGCCGGTTAGAGAAAAGCTGGAAGGAAGCTATCCGACAGCTTTGGATGAGATAATGGTAACAAAATCCGCTTTAAAAGAATGTGGTTATGAAAATCTAGATGTAGGCGATACCCTTGCTATGTCTTATGGAACAAATGAGGGAATCTTTACAGGGACTTTTCGAATCTGTGGGATCTGGGATGGATATGGACCCAAGAAGCAGTTTTATGTCTCGAAAGAATTCTATGATCAATCGGGATGGAAGCTTTCTCAGGCAGCTTCCGGTCGTTACTTTATGGATTTTAAGCAAAAAATAATGACAAAAACAGAGCAGAATGCTTTTATCGAAAGTATGGACCTTGGAAAGCAGCAGAATCTTTTCTTCATGGCAGATCTTGACGCATCGGTTCAGATATTGGCAGGCCTTATTGGCTTGATTGCGGTTACCTGTTTGTGTGCGTATCTGCTTATTTATAATATTATGTATCTTTCCGTAGCTGGAAAAGTTCGTTATTATGGTCTGCTTCAGACGGTCGGAATGACGGAAAAGCAGATAAAAAGGATGATGAAAGAACAGATGCTTCTGATAGGATCTGCAGGGACAGTACTTGGATGCCTGGCAGGTGGGCTGGTATCCTTTTTCCTGATTCCTGTTGTAGTTAAATCACTTGGAATCAAAAGTGGTTATGTTGGAGCAGATATGATTCGTTTTCATCCGGCAGTTCTGCTGGCAACCATCTTACTGGTTGGAGTTACCATCTTTCTGGCCAGCCAAAAACCGGCAAAAATGGCAGCAGATATCTCTCCAATAGAAGCGCTTGGTTATCGTCCGACCCATAAAACCGTAAAAGAAAGAAAAGCAGGAAAGGGGAAAGTAATAGCAAGACTTTCTATGGAGCAGTTTACAAAGGATAAGAAAAGAACTGCGGTGGTACTGTTGTCTTTGGCAGCCAGTCTGTCTGTGTACCTTTGTATTGTGACCATGCTGGACAGTCAGGCAGCAAGAACCATAGTGTCAAATTATATGGATACGGATATGGTCATTCAAAATGATACGGCATGCAAAGAAAAATCAGAAGACAGAAGAGACGTTCTGGATGAATCTCTCGTGAAGTCGATCAAAGAAAATGCTGGAGTCTCTGAAGTACATTCTATGATATTTGCCGAGATTACAGTTCCATGGGAACCGGATTTTGCTGAGATGTGGATGAAAGAATTTTATGCAAAGTGGATGAGCATTCCATATGGTAAGGAAAAGGACGAGTATCAGAATCATCCTGAGAATTTTGGATCCTCTCTGATTGGAATTGATGAACAGGAATTTGATTATTTAAATAACAGTCTTGAGCATCCGATAGGTAAAGGGGACTTCCTTTCGGGAAAAGCATGTATTGTTTATCGAAATGGTTTGGATCTCGCAGATGCTGATATCATAGGAAAAAATGTGACATGTGCTTTGTATGAAGATCAACAAACGACAAAAACCTTTACCATAGAAGGAGTTACGGACGAGAATTATTATACGGCACTCCTTGGATACCCACCGACGATTATAGCCAGTGATCAGGTGGTGAAAACATTTGCCAATCATCCAATTACACTTAAGACCAGCATAAAATATCACAAAGAATATGATAGAGATACAGAGCAACAAATCCTGGCGTTATTAGAAAAAAATGACAATGCAAAAGACTTTTCCTGGGAATCCAAAATCGAAGATGCAGATGAGATTGAAAAAGCACAGGGCAATATGCCGCAAGTGGGAATCGGGATTGTGTTGATTCTGGCTTTTATCGGAATCATGAACTACATGAACACCTTTGTAGTAAATGTGCAGAGCCGGATGACGGAGCTTTCGGTTATGGAGAGTATCGGGATGACCCCGAAGCAGCTTCTTGGAATGCTGGTCAGGGAAGGAGTTTTCTATGCAGGCGGCGTATGGCTTGTTACGCTAACAGTAGGAATGGGAGTAACGTATATTCTTTATGAATCAATGAATTATCGGGGGATTGCGTTTTCAGTGCCATTACTTCCACTTTTATTTGCAGTGGGAATCAGTTTGCTGGTTTGTACTATGGTTCCAGTCCTTACTTGGATTGTTTTGGAAAAGAATGGAACTGTTGTTGAGAGAATTAAGGGAGTTGAGTGATATTGAAGCAACGCACCATAATGGTGACACCATAATTTAAGGTGGTGCTTGATGTTGTTTTGGATTTAGGTGATACTATAATCACATCTGCAGATGATAAAATCAAAATGAAAGGAGCAGATTTGATATGGTCGAATTTGGCGAACAACTAAGAAGAGCAAGAGAAGGTAAGGGAATGACTCAACAATCTCTTGCAGAGCAATTATACGTAACAAGGCAGTCTGTTTCCAGATGGGAATGTGGTGACAGATATCCTGATTTGCTTACAACAAAGAAAATATCTCAGATTCTTGATGTAAGTCTTGACGATCTACTGGCTGGAAAAGATATGGTAAAATTGGTAGAAAGAAATCCTGTAATAGAAAAAAAGAGTGCAAATTATATAATGATTGCTCTCTATGCGTTTATTGTATTCTCATTCTTAATTACAATAATTGATATGATAATTAGGTTTCCGCTGCAATCACAGGCAGTTGGTTACAGTGATATTCAGCTTATTGTGATTAATATATTGGGAATAATCATTCAGATTGTATTTTTTACTTATGGATTATATCAAGCTGTAAAGGGCACATTATCTCCAAAAAGGATGGGGGTTGTTATTGTAGCGTATTTTGGTGCAATGTGTATAACAGGATCTGAAAATATTATTAGATATGCAACATGGCAACTTGTTTGTGTTGGAATTGCTTTAATAATTCCAAGCATCATAGGTGCTATTGCATCCTTTTGCTATTTTATACGTTGTAAGAATGATAAGATATGGTCACGTTTGATTTCGGTGGCAGCAATCTGGGAAATTATCCGAATTGTAATCAATAATTATCAGATGATTAGGTATGCAGAACAGTATTTGTCAATGAACACCACAGTAAGATTAGTATTACAAATGGCCATCTATGGATTGATTCTATATCAAACATTTACGTTGACCAAGAAGCGAAAGAATGCTATAGAGATTAGCAATACAGAAAATACAGAAAAGCAAAAAAATTTGATTGACTAAAAATCGTAGTCACAATATAATATATGTAGGAGAGAAGCCTGCGTAAGCGAAGTAAAAGTAGACGGGACAGCCTACTTCCTGATTGGGGGCAAATAATAGCCATTGAAGATTGACCGGTGTATTCCGATCCGCTGTCCATATTAAGAGATTAGGCGTCTGTGAAATATCAGACGCTTTTCTTTTACATGAGAATAAGGAGGAGAGAGGTGTTACATAGCAACGATTTATTAACAATCGAAACTATGCCATCTTGGTCTGATATAAGCCTGCCACTGTATAAAGAGTTTTCAGAACAATACTTGATTCCAACGATATTTCGATACTATCTAGAAAATGGAGAGATTATAGATGTTCGTTTTGAGGAATGGGCAATCTATCATATTCTTGGAATACAGCATATTAATGGAAAGATTTCTAAAACGAAATTTTTTGAAGAAATCGAAAACGGACTTGATTTAGATTCATTCATGGAGAATAAAAAACTAAAAAAGCGTTTGAATGATTTTAAACACAGAATTCGGATGTTTGGATGTATATATCAGATCATGAAAGATGAGGAATTGTTTTATATTAAAGACAAACAACTTAAGGATAGTTCCGTAAAAGCTGATTATATTAAATATGCTCTGATCGATAACAAGGGAGCCAATGTGGGAATCAGATATTTTGAGAATCAGTATATTGCATATACAATGTTGATTGACAGAAGTAGCAATCCAACTGCAACAGTTGAAGGGTTAATCCCAATACGAATAGAAAAATTGGAAATAATTCGAGACGGTGAGATTGTTGAGACGATAGTACATAAATAAAAGCCAGATACCATTTCTGATACCTGGCTGTGAAGAGAAGTGCTCAGTTGTTTTAGGATGCTGTGGGTTTGCAGCAAGTATGCAGCACACATATCCGCAAAGCCTTATTTTATGAGCTTCCACAGTTTCGCAAACGTTAATCATATGTTTTCAGAACGTACAATTTCAGAAAAGATTTTCAACCTCTCAGGACTTCGGTTTTGGGAGGTTTTTGTTGTGTATTTTTAAATGCAAATGTGATAAAATAACTGTATTATAAAATATTGGAGGGAGAATTATGGAACAAACTTTTTGACGGATATGGAAATAAAAAAAGTTCGTCATTTAGAGAACATTTCAATTCCTTTTGATAAAGATAAAAGAAAACATTTGATTTTAACAGGAAAAAATGGAAGTGGAAAAACAAGTGTATTGGAAGCTGTAGTAAAATATATTCAAAGCTTTTTGGGTGAAC
>NZ_JAFBIZ010000131.1 GCF_021531995.1 Faecalicatena contorta | reverse complement strand
AAGTGAAAGAAGAAAAATAAATTTTTTATTAAATCTGCAACAAAATGGCTACTTGCGTACAGATATGGTGCGAGAAAAGGAAATCTAAACTTTTTTTGAAAATAGGTCATTAAATCGGGGCTTGCTGTCCCTATATGAAGTGAAAGAAGAAAAAAGTTTTGAAAAAATGACGGAAATTCGTGATTAGTGGACAGTCTTCTGTGAAAAGAGGAAAAACATCATCATTTTGTATTCAAACAGGCATTAGCAGTTGAGTGTTGATGTGAAAAGATGAAAATACTTTGTTCTCAACTTAACAATTTAAGGTTTCCGTTCCCTATATGGTGCAAAGAAAATATTTCATTCTATTGTTGGCAGTAACGGTATGGTTTGGGTAGTTAGGGTGTGAAAAGGAAAATATTCTTTTTTCATCATCAACTTAGCAAAATGACATTTTCTATCCCTATATGGTGCATGAAAAGAAGTTAAAATTTTTCCATTTAAACTTAGCAAATGGACGTTTGCTGTACAGATAGTAGTGAAAAAGGAGAAAATCAACCGTTGATTGCCAAAATGAACCGTTCCATTTGTACTAATAATGGAAAAAGTTTTGGATTTTGGTTACGTTTCTCCTCTTTTCCAACGCGATATATAGGAAAGACGATTTTTTTCTTTCAATCGTTCTTTGACAACTGAATAAAGTAATTCAATACGTTTGACAGACAGCTAGCCGTTGAAACAAATACGCCACGACCTTTCCCCTGCAAGAGCGAGCGAAAACCTATTTGTGTTCTTGTAAAAGATTTGTCCTCTTTTATCGCCATGACCTGTACTGTCAGATAATGATACTCCCGTACAGCCACAGCTTGAGCATTAAGAGCGTCGCACGCAATGGGTACGGCTACATAAGAACTATGCAGAGGTGGAACTCCTGTGGGCTATGACAAAAGCCGTTGAATTGCTTAGAAAGATTTTACAGAAAGGGGGTATGTGTTATTGATAATGCTGTAAAAACAATTCAAAAGAAAAATGGCAAGTGTGGCATTGGCAACAGAGGAAAGACAAAGATTGTAGTAAAAGAGCATTTTTCCGAAAAGGGCAAAACAATGGAAGAACTTCTAACTGATGTCATGCTGGAAAAAGCAAAGCAGACAATCGCATAAAATCGGTGCAGTTGTAAGAAATAGATTGAATGACAAAAAGTACCCGTGTTATACTTTACTTGCAAGCAGGTATTGTAAACACGGGTTAGTTATAAAGGAGGATAACTGACAATGAAACAACAGATTTACAATACTGCACTTTATCTTAGGTTAAGCCGAGATGATGAATTACAGGGCGAAAGTTCCAGCATTACCACACAGAGAAGTATGTTGCGTTTATATGCAAAAGAACATCATTTGAATGTCATTGATGAATATATTGATGACGGCTGGTCGGGAACAAATTTTGACAGACCGAGTTTTCAAAGAATGATTGAGGATATAGAGGCAGGAAAAATCAACTGTGTTGTAACGAAAGACCTTTCCCGTCTTGGCAGAAATTATATTATGACAGGACAATATACAGAATTGTATTTCCCTAGTCATAATGTCCGCTACATAGCGATTGATGACGGTGTAGACAGCGAAAAAGGCGAAAGTGAGATTGCACCATTTAAGAACATCATCAATGAATGGGTGGCAAGAGATACAAGCCGTAAAGTCAAATCAGCATTTAAGACAAAGTTTGCGGAGGGGGCTCATTACGGTGCTTATGCTCCGTTAGGATATAAGAAACACCCTGACATCAAAGGAAAACTGTTGGTTGATGATGAAACAAAATGGATTATTGAAAAAATCTTTTCCCTAGCCTATCAAGGTTACGGAAGTGCAAAAATCACAAAGCAGTTAAGAGCAGAAAAAGTTCCGACAGCGTCATGGCTAAATTTTACAAGATACGGTACTTTTGCACATATCTTTGAGGGAAAACCCGAAAGTAAGCGTTATGAGTGGACGATTGCTCATGTCAAGGCGATATTGAAAAGTGAGGTTTATATCGGAAACAGTGTTCACAATATGCAGTCTACGGTATCGTTCAAGAGCAAAAAGAAAGTGCGTAAGCCCGAAAGTGAATGGTTTCGAGTAGAAAACACTCACGAGCCGATTATTGACAAGGAAGTGTTCTATCGTGTGCAGGAGCAGATAAAATCAAGACGCAGACAGACAAAGGAAAAGGCAACGCCGATTTTTGCAGGGCTTGTCAAGTGTGCGGATTGTGGTTGGTCTATGAGATTTGGAACGAATAAGACAAATAAAACGCCTTACAGTTATTATGCTTGCAGTTACTACGGGCAGTTTGGCAAAGGTAATTGTTCTATGCACTACATTCGTTATGATGTGCTGTATCAAGCCGTATTGGAACGCTTGCAGTATTGGGCTAAGGCAGTACAGCAGGACGAAGAAAAGGTATTGAACAAGATACAGAAAGCTGGCAATGCAGAGAGAATACGGGAAAAGAAGAAAAAGGCAAGTACATTGAAGAAAGCCGAGAACAGACAAAATGAGATTGACCGTTTATTTGCGAAAATGTATGAAGATAGAGCCTGTGAGAAGATAACAGAGCGAAATTTTGTGATGTTGTCCAGCAAGTACCAAAAAGAACAGATAGAACTGGAACAGCAGATAACAAGCCTAAGAGAAGAACTAAGTAAAATGGAACAGGATATGATAGGTGCTGAAAAGTGGATTGAGTTAATCAAGGAATATTCCGTACCAAAGGAACTGACAGCACCATTATTAAATGCCATGATAGAAAAAATCCTCATACATGAAGCAACAACGAATGAGGATAACGAAAGAATACAGGAAATTGAGATATATTACCGATTTATTGGAAAAGTTGAGTAATCAACAAGAGTAATATTTTTAACTAAGGGAAACCGGTATAAGTATGCCGGATATTTCTTTACTGGTTCCGTTGGCAGATATATTAGAAGTTTCTGTAACAGAATTACTGGAAGGGCGGAAGTTGGATCGTACATCGGAAATGAATACAGAACATGTCGAGACTCTAGTGAAGAAGGCATTAACTCTTTCTGAAGATACGCCCGAAAAACAGAAAGAGCGTCAAAAGAGAAATGCAGTTATTTTTTTCAGCTGTGCTTTATTTGCCGCCTTGGAGATATGGGTGGGCATATGGAGTTCATCAAAAATAGGAGTAGACGCTTTTTTTGAGAATTTTCTGATATTGGAAGCGTTAAGTTTCGGGTTTGGTATTTATCTGTGGCTTTTTATAAAAGAACGATTGCCAGTTTACTATGATGAAAATAATATTAATACATATAGTGATGGTGTGTTTCGAATGCATGTTCCGGGAGTCCACTTCAACAACAGCAACTGGCCTCATGTTGTAAAGCACTTACGGAATTGGTCATTAATTACTATGTTAACAGTCCCAATGATATACCTGTTGTTATTGATTGTGATTCCTAATATTGAAAATTGTCATGGAATTCAAATGTGTGTGTTAATTCTTTACTTAGCAGGATTGTTTGTACCGATATATATTGTTGGAAAGAAATACGAATAGTATGGAATTGCAGGAAATGAAAGAGACAATAGTGCAGATGCCGTATACAGGGTATAACTGATATACGGCATCCTTTTTGATTTTTGTAAGAAGGAATTTCATGGCTTGGTTAAGGAAACCGATGAGATCTCTTCAAAACCAAGTAAGCTGCCAAGCGTGTCCGATGATTTGCTCATCGATTGCTGGAGAAGTACGGAAATATAGTCGGTAATAATGCCCCTGAAGCAGTTTTGCACTTTTATCTGTCACGAACTGATATTCCCGGTCATTTTTGATGTTGGGATAAACATCGGTGATAGTGTATTTGATAATAATGAAGAGTTAGAAAAAGAAAAACAAATATTATGTAAATAAAACATCTGGAAGTATCTAAAAAAAAGATTGGCATCGTTGAGAAAAAGTATAAATAGAATTCATTATATATAATCGGCATGGGTAACTGTGCCGTTTTTTATGGTAAAGAACAAAGTTCCTTGGAGTCTTGTTAAAAACTTGATTCTCATTGGTTCAGAAGAAGAAAATCGGTTATTGAAAGACACAGGACAAGAAAGTAAAATGATTCTATCAGATAAAAAAAGATTATTTGTATGGAACAACAGTGGAATGAAATTAAAACAGATGAATGAAGGGGTGTTTAAATGATTTTTTGATTAAAATGTCTTGACTTATACGCTGCGTATACGCTTATACTCCAATCAAAAGAGAGAAGGAGGTTTCATTATGCAGATAAATGAAGTGGTTCAAAAAGTAGATCTAAGCAAGCGTGCAGTCAAATATTATGAAGAACAAGGTCTTCTGACTGTCGAGAAAGATACAAATGGCTATAGAAATTATTCTGAGGACAATATTGTCACATTGAAGAAAATTTCCGTTTACCGGAAACTTGGGATTGGAATAAAAGACATCAAAAAGTTACAGGATGGGAACAACAAAGAGATTTTGGAAAATATCTATCGCGATAAGGAGAGAGAATTAGAAAAACAGAATGAAGAATTGAATGCATTGAGAATCTTCATACAGCAGGGAGATGTGGAACCGGTTTATCAGCTGGTGGACTATCAGACTATTGGAGAAGCGATGAAGGATATGCTTCCAGGGTATTACGGACATTATTTTATGAATCATTTTATGCCGTACCTGCAGATACAGATCCAAACACCAGAACAGGAGCAGGCATATAGAAATATTATTCAATTTTGGGATACTGCAGATATCAAGCTGCCTTTGATGATGAAAATAATGGGATGGATTAGTTTTCATCTGATGCCGAAAGAATCTATGCAGGCTATGGCAGCGCGTGCAGATCAGCAGATGAAGAAGTATATTCAGATGTCTGAGGAGGACTATGAAAAGGTCAAAAAAGAGATTGCAGGAAATGTAAAATTGAAAAACAGCTTCTTTTTTAAATATCATCCGGCTTTTATTTCACAGAGAAAATTTATGAAACAGCTACAGGACAAAGGATATAATGATATTTTTATTCCAAACATGAAAATATTGTCACCAAAATATAAGGAATATCACGATGCACTTCTGCGAGTAAATGACAGAGTGTGTACAGACTTGGGTCTGTACTATGATTCCAATTACAATTTAGTAATGAAATAGTAAATGGGGTAAGGGGAGATGAAATTCTCTCCTTATTATAAAGTAAGGAGGCATTCCATGGTGCTCTTGACATGAGCCTCCTTCGCACATGATGGTCTGGCAAAACGGCAACCGGCGCTGAAAGCGGTTTGCTAGAGGTGCTGATTGTTGCCGACCGTTAGAAAACGGAATTCGGTTGTTTGAGGGCGTAATATGCAGACGGACGATAGAAAAATTATTGAACTATATAATTACCGATCTGAAAATGCAAAATATGATAGTTATTATGTGGTTTTAACAAGTAATGCCAACTTATCATTTGAAGATGTGGATAGGGGATTTGGGGGAAGCTATTTTACTTTAGAAGGGGGGTATTATTGTTGAATACGGCTTGCTTGGTTAGTGATTTATTTAAATAAATAAAAGATTTGAGAATTATCAGAAAAAAGGTAATGCAGAAGAGATGTCGTTATAATCTTAATGACATCTCTTCTGCATTTGTCGGCCAGTAAGAATCACATTAGTTTGCAGATAATTCATGAACAGTAAGCTCTTCAAAGCCAAGAATATTTGAGGGTAGTTCATAAATTTGTTCTGCCATATTAGGGGACTTTCGCAAATAAAGACGATAATAATGCCCTTGAAGCAGTTTTACACTTTTATCTGTCGTGAACTGATATTCCCGGTCATCGCTTCCGATAAGATGTATTTGCTGTGTTTTCTTAAAGGCAGAAACTTCCCGTTTGCTGCAGTATCCTTCCACTGTCAGGTAGGAACCGGAATGGATGAGATGATGCAGGCTGATGCATCGAATCAGGCAGCATGCACCGATCACGAGGCTCATAATGAGAAGGATTTTATCTTTTGTCTGCAGCCCGATGATGCATCCGAATAGTACACAAAAAAAGCCGATTGCCGCCTGGGCAACCAGCTTGAATAATAATGGTTTTGGCATAATACTCCTTTCAAAATCGTTGGAATGAAATTTGCTTCTTAAGATACAGATTGCCCACAGCCTGCAGGACCGGATACTGGATATGCAGAATCTGTGCCTGGTCAGCCAGTGTCTGGTAGGTATCTTCCGTTCCATCATAGAGTTGTGTGAGGACATCCTCTTCCTGCTTTGGTACTTTCTTTTGATCTACACAGGTCACCAGTTCTGCAGTGGTTAGCGGAATGGTTTTTGTAAGCTTTAAGACGATTTCCTCAATGGGCGTGTTTTTTTCTTTCTGCAGATATTTTCCAAAATCTCCGGGCTTGATTTTCCCTTCTACATAGAGCTGGATACAGGTAAATAGCCGGGTGGAGAAAGTTTCGTGAACCGGAAGGATGTGAAGTTTTCCTAAAAGCTGATAAAGTGCATCTACGCCGGTCACCCCTTCTCCTTTTGCAATCAGACCGCGCAAAAGCAGTCGGTTCAGATAATAAGAAAATGCCAGTCCGTCCGGTCTGCCGCTGTTTTTAAGTCGCACATTGTAAGCAGACTCCAGTTCGTGTATCTGCAGAATCTGGAAGGCAAGGCAGCTCCAGAGAATCAGTTCGTGGTCGCATAGCCCGAATTCTTGATGATTATTCAGAACCATAGGAGTGGATTTTCCATTTGGATTTTTGACAAATTTTAATGTGCCGATGGCGGTATAAAGTGTCAGCATAGAACTGCCTCCTTCTTGTTATGATGCTAATAGCTCATATAATATCTCATTTTCTTTCAGCCATTTTCTCGCCTTGCTCTGCCATGCCCTTACCCTGTTGGAAGGAACCTGATATAGTGTTGCAAGATCCCGATCGGTGTAACCGTCTTGCTGCAGACGGAGAGTGGCAATTCCTTTTTGTATCATATTGCTGCTTGCCGCTTCCAGTTCCTTCAGGTATGCAGTGGACAGGTTTTGAATCGCTTCCTGCTCCGTGGAAAGGGAAGTACGATTCTGGTGAAACTCACCTTCATAAGAGTGACCGTCCTCGGATTCGAGCAATGCATCTAAGGAACAGAATCGTTTATTAGTAAGCGCCTAATCTCAGTACGCTAGATAAAAAATAACATCCAGATGCTAGTCTGATCTGGATGCAAGCATTTTACTTTATTTTATTTTTACAGGTATTGATAACCTCCTGGTTCCATGGGGCTAAT
>NZ_JAFBIZ010000130.1 GCF_021531995.1 Faecalicatena contorta | reverse complement strand
AGAAAAAATCGAGAAAGAATTGTATGTACATTTCGGAAAATATAAAAAGGGGACAGGTGAAATTGTCTATGGGGACGGAGGATTTTTAAAAATCCTCCGTCCCCATAGACAATTTCACCCCGCCTGAGTTACAATATCCAACAGACAATATTATGATTCAGACAAGGGAGTGTGTGTTATGGGTGAACAGTTAACAAACAGTGATGTGGAGAAAATTAAAGAAGAGATTGAATATCGTAAGCTTGTAGTCCGCAAAAAGGAGCTTGAAGCTGTGAAAGAAGCCAGAGCTCAGGGCGATCTGAGTGAAAATTTTGAATATAAGGCTGCAAAGCAGGACAAGAACCGGAATGAGAGTCGGATTCGTTATCTGGAAAAAATGTTGAAGAATGCGAAAATTGTGTCGGATGTATCAAAATCGGATGAGGTTGGGATTAATAATACGGTTGATGTGTATTTTGAAGATGATGATGAACTGGAAACGTATCGCCTGGTAACAAGTATCCGGGGAAACTCGCTGCAGGGGCTCATAAGTATTGAATCACCGCTCGGGAAGGCAATCAAGGGGCATAAAGTCGGAGACCGAGTATTTGTGCAGACAAATGGAAATGAAGGATATTATGTGATCATTAAGCGGATTGACAAATCTACGGATGACTCGAATGATACGATCAGAAAGTATTAGAAGGAAAGATAATACAGTGAAAAAACAATTATCACAAATCAATCCGATCACAGAAGGAGTGATCTGGAAACAGGTTTTGATTTTCTTTGTTCCGATTGCGTTGGGAACGGTTTTTCAGCAGTTATACAATGTGGCGGATGCGGCAATTGTTGGTCGGTTTGTGGGGAAACAGGCGCTGGCCAGCGTAGGGGGATCGGCTGCAATGCTTACGAACATTGTGGTATACTTTTTCAGCGGACTTGCTACCGGTGCGGGAGTGATCATCTCCCAGTACTTTGGAGCCAAGAATCTGGAAAAGCTACATAAAAGTCTGCATACAGCATATGCATTTTCGATTGTGATCAGTGTAATTCTGGCGATGATTGGATGGTGTATCACACCGTGGATCCTGGAAGTGATGAAGACACCGGGGGATGTGATGAAGGATTCAATCGTATATCTCAGGATCTACTTTCTGGGATTGCTTGCAACGCTTACATACAATATGGGATCGGCAATCATGAGAGCCGTCGGTGATTCCAGACGTCCGCTTTACTATCTGATCATCTGCAGTGTGCTGAATGTTGTGCTGGATGTAGTTTTTGTAGTGTTTCTTCGGCTGGGGATTGCAGGAGCGGCGATTGCAACTGTCATATCACAGGCTGTCTGTGCGTTGATTGTTGCGTACACATTGATGAATGCTTATCCGGATATGAGATTAGTTCCGACAGGGATCCGGATTGACGGGAGAATCCTGTGGGAAGAACTTCGGGTAGGACTCCCGGGAGGACTGCAGTTCTGTATTTCCGGGGTAACCGGCATTATATTACAGACTGCCATCAACAGTTTTGGAACGGATACAGCAGCCGCATGGGCCGCATATAATAAGATGGACATGATCTTCTGGACGGTCTGCAGCGCATTTGGAGCGACTGTCACAACGTTTGTGGGGCAGAATTATGGGGCGGGAAAGATGAATCGTGTCTTTCGAAGTGTAAAAATATGCCTGGGTCTGGCGCTGATCGTCTGCGGTGCCGCACAGATGATGCTCCTTGGATTCTGCCGGCCGATGTTCTATCTGTTTGTAACAGATGGAAATGTAATTGATATCGGTGTATATATGATTCATTATCTTGTTCCGGTATATATATTATTTGTGTTTATGGAGATTCCCTCCGGGGCGCTCAGAGGACTGGGAGATGCGGCGATACCGACAGCCATTAACCTGGCTGGCGTTTTCCTGGTGCGCATGCCGTGGATACTTCTGGTGCTTCCGAAGCACCATACACTGGAGGTCGTGATGCTCTCTTATCCAATCTCCGGAATCGCATCCATGATACTGCTGATTGTTTATTATTTTATAAGGATGCGAAAAATAAAAACAGAAAACCGCGAAACGCTAAATTCGAAAGAAATGTCAGAATGAATTTGCAAAATGTCTCAGAAGTAGTATAATGATTATTGTATATGAACCAGAACGGGGAGCCGGTACATGATCCGGCTGAGAGTAGGCTGAATGTGCCTTGACCCATAGACCTGATTTGGATAATGCCAACGTAGGGAAATATCGTGTATGGAATGACGGATATGCCTGTGATGGCATGTCCGTTTTTGCACTGTCTGAAACTGGTTCTGATCCTTCAGCAAGAATGCAGAAAATGCATACAGAAAAATAAAAGGAAATAAGGAGGAATGAATGATGCTGGGAAATTGTATTGAAAATGTAAGAAACACGGTACCGTTGGTGCATAATATTACGAATTATGTAACGGTAAATGACGTTGCGAATGTACTGTTGGCCTGCGGCGGAAGTCCGATCATGTCAGATGAACCGGAGGATGTAGCTGATATTACAACAATCTGTGGAGGATTGAATATTAATATTGGTACTTTAAATCAGAGAAGTATCGAAGGAATGTTTGTGGCAGGAAAGAAAGCCAATGAACTGGGACATGTCGTGCTTCTGGATCCTGTTGGTGCCGGAGCAAGTGCACTTCGTACAAATACAGCCATAAAATTGATGGATGAGATTCAGTTTGATGTCATTCGTGGCAATATCTCAGAGATTAAAACGCTGGTTCAGGGAAGCGGGACAACCAAAGGTGTAGATGCGGATGTGGCTGATGCAGTAACGGAAGATACCCTGGACAGCGCTGTTGCATTCGTAAAAGAGTTTGCGAAAAAAGCAGGATGCATCGTGGCGATTACCGGAGCAATTGATCTGGTCGGTGACAAAGACCGGTGCTTTGTAATCCGCAATGGCCGTCCGGAGATGGGCAAAATTACAGGAACAGGATGTCAGCTGTCGGGTATGATGACTGCATTTGTAGTGGCAAATCCTCAGAATAAGCTGGAGGCAGCTGCGGCAGCCGTATGTACGATGGGACTGGCAGGAGAGATCGGATGGAGCAGAATGCAGGAAGGTGACGGGAACTCTACCTATCGCAATCGTATTATTGATGCAATCTACAATATGGACGCCGGAACACTGGAAGAAGGTGCAAAATATGAAGTGCGATAAGAAGGATTTGTTATTGTATGCGGTGACAGACCGCCACTGGCTGAATGGAGAGACTCTTTACAGCCAGGTTGAGAAGACGCTGGAAGGCGGAACCACGTTCGTACAGCTCAGAGAGAAGGAACTGGATGAAGAGAAGTTCCTGGAAGAGGCAAAAGAGATCAAGGAATTATGCAGACGTTATCAGGTTCCTTTTGTGATCAATGACAATGTGGAGATTGCGCTGGCAATGGATGCGGATGGAGTACATGTAGGACAAAGTGATATGGAAGCCGGAGATGTGCGTGCAAAACTGGGTCCGGATAAGATTATCGGAGTATCTGCACAGACGGTCGAGCAGGCTCGGCTTGCAGAAGAAAGAGGTGCAGATTACCTGGGAGTCGGGGCGGTTTTTCATACCGATTCTAAAGCGGATGCAGCGGATGTAAGTCACGAGACTTTGAAAGCGATCTGTGATGCTGTGAGTATTCCTGTCATCGCAATTGGCGGAATCAGTAGGGATAATGTCTCAGAACTGGCTGGAACCGGTATATGCGGAATTGCCGTTATCAGTGCGATATTTGCGCAAAAAGACATTAAAAACGCTACAAAAGAATTGAAAAAATTGACAAAAGAAATGGTGGAAGCATGATAAAAGGAGCCATATTTGATGTAGATGGAACGCTTCTGGATTCCATGGAGATCTGGGAAGAAGCTGGCATCCGCTACCTGAAAAAACAGAAGATTGAACCCGAACCGGGGTTAAGCAGGCTTCTGTTCCCGATGACGGTGGAGGAAGCAGCCTGCTATATGCAGGAAACATATCATCTGAGTCAAAGCACAGACCAGATCATAGAAGGAATCCTCCATACAGTTCAGGATTTTTATTATTATGAGGCACCTTTGAAACCGGGAGTGAAGGAACTCCTGGAGAAGATGAAGCAAAGAAAGATCCCGATGGTGATTGCTACATCAAGTGAAAGAGATCATATCGATGCGGCATTCCAAAGACTGGGGATTGCACATTATTTTGAAAGAATCTTTACCTGTTCCGAAGTAGGCGCCGGAAAAAGTCAGCCGCTTATCTATCAGAAAGCGGCAGAATATCTGGGAACAAAGCCAGGGGATACCTGTGTATTTGAAGATGTGCTGCATGCGATCCGGACTGCAAAAAAAGCAGGATTTTATACGGCAGCCGTATATGACAGGTTCAGCGATAACGATCAGGAAGAGATAAAGAAAACTGCAGATTTATATTATGCAGATCTGCGAACGGCTGAAGATTTCTGGAAAGAGATCTGACGGTCCACATGCGGCAGATTGGGGGCACCACCTTATGTCGCTTTATAAAATTAATGCGAAAATGAAAGGAAGAAGAACGTATGAGAACAGCATTAACAATCGCTGGAAGCGATTCCAGCGGAGGCGCCGGCATCCAGGCAGATATCAAGACGATGATCACGAATGGTGTGTATGCCATGAGTGCGATCACCGCTCTGACTGCACAGAATACGACCGGTGTAACAGGAATAATGGAGGTAACTCCGGAATTTTTAGCAGAGCAATTGGACTGTATCTTTACCGACATCTACCCGGATGCAGTGAAAATAGGGATGGTTTCATCCAGTGAGTTAATTAAAATGATTGCAAAGAAACTAAAAAGTTATAGCGCAAAGAATATTGTGGTTGATCCGGTTATGGTAGCGACCAGTGGATCCAAGTTGATCAGTGATGAGGCAATCGCTACATTAAAAGAATATCTGCTCCCAATGGCAGCGGTTCTGACTCCGAATATTCCAGAGACAGAAGTTCTGTCCGGAATGTCTGTAAAATCGGAAGAGGATATGATCTTTGCTGCAAAATATATCAGTGAGACGTATCATTGTGCGGTATTATGTAAAGGCGGACATCAGCTGAACGATGCCAATGACCTGTTATATCGTGATGGCTCTTATCAGTGGTTTTACGGCAAACGGATTGATAATCCGAATACACATGGAACCGGGTGCACGCTTTCCAGTGCGATTGCATCAAATCTTGCAAAAGGATATGATCTTGATAGAGCAGTAGAACGTGCGAAAGACTATATTTCCGGTGCGCTTGGCGCTATGATGGATCTGGGTAAGGGAAGCGGCCCGATGAATCATGGGTTTGACATCAGCAGTAAATATACACAGTTATGTGAGAAAGAGGAGGAGCATTAGTTATGAAAGAAAAGCGTACCTCTATTTTTGAAAATGGCCTGATCTGGTTCGGCGCAGGCGTCTCCATTGCAGAGATACTGACAGGAACCTACCTGGCTCCGCTGGGATTTGGCAAGGGGCTTCTGGCAATTATTCTGGGTCATGTGATCGGATGCATTATGCTCTTTCTTGCAGGTGTGATCGGAGGAAAGGCAAGACGCAGTGCAATGGAAACAGTAAAGATGAGCTTTGGTCAGAAGGGAAGTCTTCTCTTTTCCGTATTGAACGTACTTCAGCTGGTTGGCTGGACTGCAATCATGATCTATGACGGTGCACTTGCGGCCGACGGAGTGATCAGCACCGGTAGATGGGTCTGGTGTCTGGTCATTGGAGTATTAATTATTCTATGGATTATGATCGGTATTACGAATCTTGGTAAAGTAAATGTGGTAGCGATGACGGCTCTGTTCATTCTGACATTGATTCTGTGTAAAGTCATCTTTTTTAACGGGGACGCAGTCGGAGTCGCGGCAGATGAGAGCATGACCTTTGGTGCTGCTGTAGAATTGTCTGTGGCGATGCCATTATCCTGGCTTCCACTGATCAGCGATTATACCAGAGAGGCAAAAGAACCCGTAAGGGCAACTGCTGTCAGCGCAGTGATATACGGAATTGTCAGCAGCTGGATGTATGTGATCGGCATGGGTGCTGCAATCTATACCGGAGAATACGATATTGCACAGATCATGGTAAAGGCCGGACTTGGAATCGCAGGTCTTTTGATCATTGTCTTTTCTACAGTTACGACAACGTTTCTGGATGCATATTCCGCCGGAATATCCAGTGAGTCGATCGTCTCGGGCTGGAATGGAAAGTATATTGCAGTCATCGTAACGGTTATTGGAACGATTGGAGCAATCGTATACCCAATGGACAATATTACGGATTTCCTGTATCTGATAGGTTCTGTATTTGCGCCGATGATTGCAATTCAGATCGCAGATTTCTTCCTGCTTAAAAAAGATACAAGCAGCAGAGTGGTAAATATCCCGAATATGGCTGTATGGGTAATTGGATTCATCGTATATCGTTTCCTCATGAATATTGACATGCCGATTGGAAATACTCTGCCGGATATGGTAATTACCATAATCATCTGTCTTATAGTACACAAACTTACATATAAGAACATGAAATAAAAAAGGTTGCTGCAAAGGACAATCAATCCTTTTGCAGCAATCTTTTTTATAGAGAAATAGTAGCAGGCTTGCTATTGTGCGATGTTTTTGATACTCTGAATATAGTGGAAACTGATGTCGGACAGGAGGGGAACGGATGAATCAGAAAATGGTGAAGTTGTATACAAGACAGAACGATAAGACACTGTATCAGTTGGAACGGGACGGAAGGATTATCAATCACCGGATCTATGTGGAGATGCACTTTGGAGATATTGCCCCGCTTTTTATGGAGAGTTATGACTGGTTTACAAAAGAAGCGGCAAAGAGAGTACCCAAGCCGGAAGATGTTCAGGCACCGATCTGGTGCTCCATCAGCGTGGAAAACTGTCTGAAGCCAATTCCGGGAACGGTTGTATATGAGCTGGAAGTTCCGGAAGACCAGATCATATATTTTGATGATGTGAAATGGGACTATGTGCTGAATCGTATCTATCTTCCGAAAGATGCAGAAGATGAAAAAGCATACAAAAAGCATCTCAAAGAGCTGGGAGTTGTAAATGGATTCGAATTTTTCGAAGGCCGGTATAAAGGAATGTATCCGGAGGAGGTAAAAAGGATACGGGAAAGCTGGAAACGGGCTTTTGAGATCGATGAATGGACGATCTTCAATGTATGTGGCAATCTATGGGAGATTAAAAAAGAATGGGTTCGACGAATTGTAAGACCGGGAGAAACAGTCGGTGAAAATTAAAATATGACTGGAAAAACGTACCGGGATTATATATAAT
>NZ_JAFBIZ010000012.1 GCF_021531995.1 Faecalicatena contorta | reverse complement strand
CTATAAGAGGTTTTAATAAAATTGTTCTGATTCCTGCAGCACTCTGCTTTCCCAGTCATAAAACTGGCTTGTATTTCCATAATCATATACATTCTTATTCTCATCAATATATCTGATCATGACACCGTCTTTAAAATATAATCGATGTTCTTCCGTCCCGTTAAAGACAAATGCAAAATACAATACTCCATCATGGAAATAGTATTCTCGTGAATAGTTCCATCCGTCGGTTCCATTATTTAAAACAAATTTTTCGTCACTTTCAGTTGGAGAATAATACCACGAACGAATTTGTTCCACTTCCGCTTCCACATCCAGATTATCAAATCTATGATTCTCTTTCTCTGCCAGATCAGAAGGATCTGGTTCAGCATCGCTGCTGATGATCTCCTTTTCTAATTCCTCCTCTACATCCTTATCCCTGTCCACATCCTTATCAGCTTCCTTTTCTTCTTGTATTTCACTCAAAAACTCAGCCTCTTCTTTTTTGTTATTAAAATGAGCCACAATCAAACCAGCCACAAGTGCACAACAAATCAGAGCACCCAAAAAGATGATAACAAATTCTGTCTTTGATGGCTTTTTTAGCTTACTCGTATTATTCTTCATGTAAGATTCTTTTTCTTTCGCATCTGAAGCGCCACTGCAATCCTGCTGATCGACTAACTGTGCTCCACACTGTGTACAATAAGAACCTTTTTCATATCTTTTATTACATACAGGACATATCTTCATTTCTGCTCATGCAATATGCATTTCCTTCCCTTCTGGTTTATCTTTGTTGATGTTATTGAGTATATGAATATCATAAACCAGTAAAATTTTATCACAAACAAACAGACTTCTCAATATCTGTCCTGCCGTTTTCCGGAATCTATTCCATCGATCCCTCCGGTTCTTTACATACAAAGAAGCAGGCTCTATGAACCTGCTTCTCTTTCTTCTATTCCTCTTTCGTGGCTCCCGGTACCCATTTACCTGTTGCATCTACATAGTATTTTCCACCATCTACCCATTCATCACAGGCCATTACACCATCTTCTTTTAAGTAGTAGTTTCCAACCCATGCATTCGTTACCATTGCTCCGCTGGATGCAAAGTAGTAATCACTTCCATTGATTACCTGCCAGCCGATCTGCATTGCTCCGGACTCATCAAAATAATAAGTCTTTCCTCCAAGCGTCAGCCAGCCGGTCTTCATCTTTCCTTTTGGATCTGAATCAGGCTCACCGTAATACCAGATACCCTTATCTTTATACCAGCCGGTCTGTACTTTTCCGGTTGTTCCAAGGTAATACCAGCTTTCTTCCAGCTTGATCCAGCCCTTCTGATATTTTCCGGTTGCTCCTACATAGTAATCACCGATCCATGCATTCGTTACCATCTTTCCGTCTTCTCCGAGATAGTAACTTCCTGCCCATGCATTCGTTACCATTGCTCCGCTGGACGCAAAGTAATAATCACTTCCAGCAATTACCTGCCATCCGGTCTGCATTGCTCCGGATGAACTGAAGTAATACGTTTTGGTTCCGATCTCACGAAGTCCTGTTGCCATCAGACCCTTATTTTCTGATTTCGGATCTCCGTAATACCACACATTTTTCCACTGATACCAGCCGGTCTGTACTTTTCCGGTTGTTCCAAGATAATACCAACCTTCTTCCAGCTTGATCCAGCCTTTCTGATATTTACCTTTGGCATCTACATGATAGTCGCCTACCCATGCATTTGTTACCATCTTTCCGTCAGATCCCAGATAGTAATCACCCTGCCATTTGTTCTCTACGCGATATCCACTGGCATTGAAGTAATAATAGTCACCGTCGATCAGTTTCCAGCAACTCTTCGGATAGGTTCCATCCGCGTTGCGGTACCACCATCCCTTGCTGCCATGCTGCCATCCTCCGACAAGCCTGATCACATAAGTATCATCCGTAAAGCTTGTATGTGCAGGATTACTGGTTGTAACCTCTACCACATGAGAACCGTCTTTGCCTTTATTATTCAGGAACGGTTTCTCTCCTACGTTCTGAATACTGTTCGGGAAATGAACTGTCTCTAACAGTGCCTCTTTGAACGCATACTTGCCAATAGATTCCACACCGTCTTCAATCACAAGCTTTATAAGTGTCGTAGCTTTATAAGTTCCCTCAAATGCGGATTCTCCGATTTCTTTTACATTACCGGGAATCGTAAGCTCGGTCAGATGATGTAAGTGGAATGCCTTTTCCCCAATCTTCGTTACAGATTCCGGAATAATCAGGGAAGTCAGCCTTGCTCCGGCAAACGCCGTCGCGCCGATCTCAGTTACAGTATCCGGAATAGTGACATTCTCTAATCGGATATTCATGGAGAATGCACCCTGTGGGATCACGGTAACACCTGCGGAAAGCTTCAGTTCCGTAATATCATTGGTTGCAAATGCTCCTCCTCCGAGTTCTGTTACGGTATCCGGAAGTTCCACTTTTACAAGATCATTTCCATAGAAGGCGCTTTCTCCGATCGATGTTACTCCGGTCAGATCTACTTCTGTAAGTGCATTCTGTGAGAACGCCTCTTTTCCGATCACAGTCACATTTTCCGGAAGATTTACAGAAATCATTCCGTTTGGAGAATCAATACCAAATTTTGTAACAACAACTTCCTCATCCGGAATCTTGAACGAACCTTCACCAATTGCAGTGATATCCTTACCATCCGGTGTCTGATCAGGAAGAACCAGTTCTCTTAACGTCGTTCGTTTTGCCTGTCCGCTTTCGGTCCAGCCGGTAATCGTTCCTGTCTCCTCATCATATGTAAAGTCGTCTTTGGTCCAGCCGGTGCCTACCATCTTATCATATACCACAATATGAGAATAATTATTCGCAAATTCTGTATTGCAGGTATCTACCGTCTCTTTATCTGATGTTTTTAATACAACAATCGGATCTGCAGGAGTCTTCGCATTTCCGAAGATGCAGTCTGCCGCTTTATTGGTTGCGGATAATACAACCGTACCCGGAAGTTCTATCTCTGAGATCTGATTTCCCATAAATGCTTCCTTACCGATTGTCACAAGCCCTTCATGTAAAATAACGCTCGTAAGTGATTTCTCCAGTCCGGTCTGCGTAATCTTAAATGCAGAAGTTCCAATGGTCTTCACACTTCCCGGGATCTCAACTTCTGTCAGCTGATGATTCTGGAATGCAGTATTTCCAATGGATGTAAGTGTATCCGGAATTGTCAGGTTCTCCACATGTGTTCCTGTAAACGCAGAAGTTCCAATGGTCTTCACACCTTCCGGAATCACAAGCGTTTCCAGTTTCATATCTGTAACCGTTCCTGCATTAAATGCTGACTGTGGAATATCCGTTACATTTTTGGAAAGTTTAACGCTTGTTAACGCACCGCTTCCTGTAAATGTTCCGCTTCCCATGGTCGTCACACTGTCCGGAATGGATACAGACGTCAATCTGGAATTCTGGAATGCCGTCTGTCCGATCTCCAAAAGTCCATTTGGAAGAACGATCGATGTCATCTCCGCTTCATAAGTGAGACTTGGATTTAACGCAAAAGTCCATTTTCCAATCTTTGTAAGAGTCTTTGGAAGCAGTACGCTTTCCGGCGCATAATTCTTGTCTTCTTCTGTATAGACAAAGATACCCGTCAGATTCGTTCCGTCACCCAGCGCTGTGATCGCCTCGCCCGTCGGACCTGCTTTTGGAAGTACCAGTGCCGGATTTGCCTTGATCTTTGCTTTTCCCGCATCAGAAAGACCTATGATCGTAGTTCCGGATTCGTCGTACGTATAATCATTCACATTCCATGGTGCCTGTTCATCCGGAATCGTTCCAAAGATGATTTCCTGTACATTAGAAGTTCCTTTGGTCTTATAATCCACATAAGCGCCCGCTGACTCTGTATTCAGATACAGATATACGAGTCCTCCTTTTTTCTCAGCGGAAGTTCCCTCGGTAATCTCTTCCATTCCTGTATTCTGAAGGAATGCCCACTTGTGTAACTTTTCTGTATTTGCAGGAATCTGAACTGCTTTGATACTGTTGACTGCGAAAGCCATACTATCAGCCTGGAAGGCAAAGTCTGTCTCTGCCGGAAATTCCAACGAGGAGATACTGTTCTTTCCAAACGCGCTGTTTCCTACCATCATAATGGATTTCGGCAGTTTTACAGTCGTCAGTAGATTGGTACTAAATGCACTGCTTCCTACATAGATCACGCCATCCGGAAGTTCAAGCTCCGTCAGATTATTCTTCATGAATGCACTTGCTCCGATGAAAAAGTCTCCTCTCTCCGTAAGCCCTTTTCCGGTCGTTTCCCATATAGAATCATCATATTCAGCCTTTACATTTTCCGGGAGTGTCAGAGATGTGATTCCTCTGCCCTTAAAAGCGCTGTTTCCGATTCCCTGTACTTTCTTTCCATCCGTATCTTCCGCCGGAATGACAACTTCGGTATTCTCTGCAATCTTCTTTTCCCCTTCTTCAGAGAATCCCGTCACTACCCATACATTAAAGTTTGGTGTGGAAGAATACTCTGCCGCCGGATAAAGCGCAAATCCCTGTTCTCCATATGTAAAGTCTTTTGTCGTCCATACAGACGCATCCGTCAGATAGATCTCATGATAATCGGAATCCGGGAAGTTCTTGACATCCTCATATTGAGACTGCAAAGATACGTATACTTTCGTAATGATCGCTTCTGTGCCGTCCGAATACTCTTTCCGGAATGTATTTTTATTGATCTTGGTTACGGTAGTTGGCAGTGTGATCTCTGTAATCACTTTATTTCTGAACGCATCCGCTCCGATGGTTTCCAGTCCTTCATACAAGGTTACCGTACAAGGAGTTGTAAGATAATTTTTGGTTGAGAAAGCATAAGATCCAATATCCTTTACCGTGGAAGGAATATTGATCTCACTGAAATTATTTCCTGAGAATGCTCGGCTTCCGATACTGGTAACACCTTCCGGAATCTCGATACTTGTCAGGTTCTCCATCCAGTTATCCGCATCGCTGCAGCCAAATGCAGATGCCGGAATCACAGTCAGTCCCTTCGAAAGAATGATCCTTTCCAGCTTCGGATTGGTCGCAAATGCTCCGGATCCGAGAGATGTCACAGAATCCGGCAGTACAACACTTGTCAGATTATTCGTCTGGAATGCCACATTTCCGATCGTAGTCAGACTATCCGGGAATGTCACTTCTTCAAGTCCGTTATTCTGAAATGCAAAATTACCGATTACTTCCAGTTCACTCGGAAGATATACCGAATCATATCCCTCACCTTCCGCTCCGAACAGACCATAGCCGCCGGCTGCTGCCGCCGCAATCTCTGTAATATACTCTCCGTCTTTATTCATATCCGGAAGTACCAGATCTTTGTTCACAGCTCTTTTTGCGATACCGGAATCAGAAAGCCCCGTGATTACGGTTCCTTCAATCACAAAATCGTTCACATTCCATGGGAGATCCGGATTCTGCGTTTCCTCCGTTCCGTCATTGACGATCAGTTTCTGTACATAGGACAGCTGTGCCGCAGTTGCCTTTTCTGTATGATGAATGCGGTCTTTATTGGCAAGATCTGCATTATCTGTATACATGTAGACTACACCAGCGTCATACGTGACACCATCAACGGTATATGTTTTGTAAGTATCCTTCGCATCTTCTGCGATCGGTTCCTTGCCCGTGTTCCATGCAAACACATCTTTATTGACAACCTCGGTATAATCCGGAAGCCTTACAGATGTGATAAAGTTTTTTGCAAAAGCAAGACCATGCATTTCAAGCCGGAAATCACAGGTCGTCGGGAAATTAACCGTTGTAATCCGGTTACTTGCAAACGCCATGGTCTCAATCCACCAGATGGTCTTAGGCAGTTTTACCGTCTGAATCTGATTGTTATTAAATGCAGACGGAAGGACTGCGATCACTCCCTCCGGCAACGTAACGGATGTAAGATCATTTCCTGCAAATGCATTCTCTGCAATGATGAAATTACCACGTTTTGTAACGATATTGGTTACGGTATCATCATAATCCACCATCATTCCGGATGGAAATTTTACAGACGTAAGCCCCTTGTTCTTAAATGCACTTTCTGCGATTCCGACGATCATATCCCCTTCGTCGTCTACAGAAGGAATCACCAGATCTGTATTCAGGGCAAGCTTTGCTTCTCCGGATTCTGAAAATCCTGCAATTGCTGTACCTTTGATCGTGATTTCTCTGGTATAGTCACATCCATATAATAACTTTTCATAACTTACATATGTAAAGTCTTCAGATGTCCAGACAGAAGCATCAATCTCTTCCTGCGCCCCTTCCTCAGCAAGAACTTCTGCTTCCTGTTCTTCCTGTACTTCTTCCGCTGCAGATTGCTCTTCCTGGACCGTTTCTTCTGTCGCATCCGCCTCCACTGCAGCATTGCTTTCTACTGCAGCATCCCCTTCTTCTGCAGTAGAATCATTCTCTTCTTCCGTTGTTGCTTCCTGAGCATTGACTGCATCTGCACTCTGTGCATCAACATCTGCGGCAAAAGCCGTGCCTGCACAGGACAAAAGCATGATCAGGCTCAGCAGTAACGCAAGAAGTCTTTTTCTCGTTTTTTTCAACTTTTTTACCTCCTGTTCACATAGTCCTACCATTCTAAAATGATATTACTATTCTACCTCTGAAGCCTGATCAGGCATAATCGATATTTTTTATATTATCACTGTATTTATTTATTCTATCTATCCGCAGATTCTGGATTGCTTCAATGACATCATACTGTCACTTATGATATTACCATCTTAAGCGCCTCATACATGTCCTGATCCGCAAGTCCGTTTTCTTCCATCCACTCTATACATATCGCTGCTTCTTTTTTCATAAGTTCCAGTATGTTCCCCTCTGGTTTTCCTTCGCTCAAAAAATAGAAAATAAAGATTTGAAGATACATTGTCGCATAGAATCTCAGATTCTTTTTCGGAAAATCCTGTTCCAGAATCCAATTGGAAACGGCTCCTGCACGCACATAATTTCCTTTTGTCATATCCAGAACCATGACCGAAAATGCCGCATCCAGATCGCCATACTCTTCGAAAAGATGCCTGATTTCCTTCTCTGTGTCTTCTGTTACTCCCTGTTGTTCCTGTTTTTTTAAAGACAGTTCTATCTTTTTATGAAGTGCCAGCTTAGGAATCATCTTCATGACAGATGGATTTTCCTCGATCATATGCAGAACATCCATCTCCTTGCCTGACAGCTCCAATCCGGCCAAACGGTCAATCAGATACTGTGGATGTTTCTGAAAATCAGACGCAATCTCTTCAAAATGGTTCTCCATCTCCTGGTACTCCTCTCTCTGAAGCTGTACCAGATAATACAGATGATGTCCCTGATATTCCTCCGGAAATTCTTCCATAATACGGCGGGCAGTTTTATCTGCCTTCAACATCATATTCCCGCGCAGATAGAACAACGCCTGTGATGAAAGCACGATCAGCCTCTCCTCCTGCGTCTGCGTCAGTTCGACAGCTTTCAGATAGGCCCGCTCTGCCTGCTTCCATTCACCTGTCTTTTCTTTCGCGACCGCCATGTTCTGATACACGCGATAAGAACCATATCCTCTTTTCTCTGCTTCCGTATAATATTTCAAGGCCAGTTCAAATTCTTCCTGAAAGACAGCAATGTTCCCCAGATCAAATGCAATCCTTCCATTCTCCGGATCTGCTTTTGCCGCCTCGCTCAATATATCCAGGGCTTCCTGATAGGATCGTCTGCGGATCAGTTCTTCTGCTGTACCCACCCTGTTTTCTATCTCATTTAAGCTCTGATTGTTCTTCATTCTCTGATTTCTCCATTGTATATACGATGATCTGTTAATTCACGACAAGAACCGAAGATTCCCACAGTTCTTCCAGAAATTCATAGGTATCCGTAAAAAGCTTTCCGCCTGTTGTATGACCGAAGAGCTCTTCACCTACTGACTTGTCCGGATCTGTAAATGCCTCCAGATATCCTTTCCCGGTCTTGATATTGGAGATGATATTTTTACTCCTGCCAGCTTTCTGATATATATCGTTGTACTTTCTCAACTGACTTCCTGTTACCCGTTTCTTCGTGTTTTTCAATCGATCCGGCGACAGAGAAAGTCCGTCATCTGTCACATTTATATTGATTCCAGCCTCTTTCATTATCTGTTCTCCAAAGTCTCCGGGGTTCTTTATCTTCTCACCGAGTGCCAGCTCCGTAATATCCTTTGCACCCTGATAGATATCATATACTTCCTTTGCTTTGTCCAGTCCTTTGCTTCCCTTTGCCGCTATCCCGTAAATCCTTCCAAGAACACTGTCATCATCTGCATATGCTTCCAGTTCTGATGTCAATCCGTCTCTTTCCAGATAATCTTCTGCATATTCCAACGTTGATTCTCTTATCTTATTTTTCTTGTCACCGCTTATTGAACCGATTCCAAGTCCCAGACCGACAACAGACAACGCGACAAGATCCTGTCCTAAATTAAACGGAGCATTGATCAATCCCCAGCCGGCTGAAGCCGCTGAAGTAAAGTCTCCTGTTACCACACCTTTTGCAACTCCTGCCGTAAAGCCAAACAAATCTCCGGCAAAAGATAATACGCTTCCCGGAATTCCCTTTAATGCCTCGATCGCAGCCTTTTTTTCACGATAACTAAGTTCTTTATCATAGGTTGCGGCCATTTTTGTATCTGAGTTTTTTAATTCTTTATTGATTCCTTTGCATTCTTTCTGAATCGTTGTTGCCGATGCAATGGACAAGGATGGATGCAGTTGATCCGAAAGGATCTGCATCTTTGAAGCAGTCCCCTTCATTCTGTCTGTCAGGACCAGAAATTTATCTGCATATTCGCCGTCTACCGAATATACATTGGAAAATATTTGTTCCAGCTGCGCTTTGGTCGTGTTATTCATATCCAGTACTTTTTTATGATATCTATCTACATGATCTGTAAAATTATTAATATTCAGAATTCCAATCCAATAATTGAACTTATGGCACAGATCTCCTAATGCATCTGTCAGTGGACATAACGTCTCATCTTCCAATTCATAGATCTGAGTCTCCAGATGTTGTTTTGCTTTTTCTGAAAAATCTCGTTTCATACCCTATCTTCCGCCTTTTCATGAACCTTTTTTCGATACACTGGACGCCGCCAGTTGATCAGAAGTATTGAAAGTATCATCTGCCACCTCCAGGAACTCAGTGGTCTTATCCAGCAATATTCCAAAGGCAGCTCTTACTTCAGCCACCTGATCACACAGATTCTGCAGTTCTTCGTATGTTTTTCCACAACTTGCCTGTGTATCCGGTCGTTTCGTTACTTCTTTATTCTCATCTTTCAATACTTTTAATTTTTCAACATACTCCGCTGTTTTAGCGGTATCTACTTTGAATTTAGCCATTTGCATTCTCCTGTCTAATACAGATCCTCATCTGCCTCATCAATTCTGCTGATAAAATTTTTACAGTATGTATTCGCTGCACGTCCGCATTCTGCAATTCCTTTCATCGCTTCTGCCTGTGATACGAATTCCTTTAACGCTTCCGCCGTCTTTCCTTCTACAATTCCTTCTTCGCAGACACCTTTTAAAATAGAGATATATTCTTTTAACTTTTTCTCAATATCTTCTGCTTCTACTTTCAGGTAGTTTCCCACCTCATTCACATATTCATCCTCTATGATCAAATCCATACCTAAGCCCTCTCTTCACTTGCCGCTTCTTCCTGTGCTTTCTGTCTGAGATAATCTTCCTTTTCATTCTGAATAGATCCTATCTTCGAGCTGCATGACTGAATCGCGGTCTGCTTTTGGTCAATTAGTTTTCGTAATTCATCAATTTTATCCTGTATGATCTCCAACGAGGTTCCAAGTCCGCTGTCTGCAGCCGAATACTCAGCCCCTTTCACAGCAGTTAACAGGTTTGAGAAAAATTTCCCATTTAAAACAGAAGCCACTGCTCCCCACAAATTTGTCATTCCACTAATCTTACTCTCCGCCTGGTTCGCCGTATCATGCAGGATATCCTGCAGACCTCCCATCTGACGCTTCATATTATTCAATTCATTGATCTGTTCTTCCAGTTTACGGATGTCCTGCTGATATCCGGTAATTGCTTCTTTATTGCTGTTAATCTGTGCATCGAATTCTGCTTCTGTCATATTCTTCACCACTATTCTTTACCAGTTTTTCTTTTTTTCTTCCGGAGATCTCCATACGAAGATCTCCGTTCTCTTTTGACTCATCCAATTGGATTAACGCGAAATCGCACTTGCTCCCTGAGAATCTTCATCCATACGATTTGCAACATACTGTGCAATATATTCTGAGATTTCCTGCAATGCATCTCTCGCATTCTGCAGAGCAATTTTGTGATCCGTCTCAAAGCGATTGATAAATGCTTCTGAAGTCTGGTTCGTCCATCCGGACTGAAGATCACCATTGGTCTTAACCAGTGTATTGATGATCTCATCCAGCATCCCCGCCTGATTGGAGTATACACTCTTCGCCTGATCCAATACATCATAATCCACTTTATTTACACTCATTCTTCTCACCTCCTCTCACAATATCTTCGTTTCGAACAACTTTCAGCCTGCTGATGTCATTTCCATTAATCCAAAATGCTTCATTTTTATCCAATGGTTTTCCGTTTTTCCGGACAAAGGAAGACGGAATATCAACCATCTTTATATCCGTCGCATTGGCAAACACAAGGAACTGACGATTCTCTTTCAAGATCTTAAGTACTTCCGGAGAATTAAACGCGATCGCATCATTGTCCAGATTCGTATATATGATGCAGCTTCGACTACTCCTGCAAAGACTCAGTATATGTTTATAGATACTCAGAAGTCCTCTGTCCTCGCTGATGGCTGCCACCGCATTTTTATTATGGATCAGAAGTATGATCGGCTTCTCCCAGCTGTCAGATCCACTGCTTTCTCTTTCTTCCAGTTCCATCTCCATATCTTTCAGCATCTCTTCAATATCTGCCGCAGACTGACTGTACAGACATACATTACTTTCTTCTTTATGATCGGACAGAGTTCCGGCCGCATCATCCAGGATATATACTCCAATGTCCTGAGCCGCAAATGTCTGGCACAGATATTCCACATACTGCATTCTTCCTCTGTCTGCCTGACCGGAAATTGCCAGGATACTCTTCTCCGACAGATCCAGGACACAGGGTTCAATGCTGTCATAATCCACACCGATCGGTATCCGCATACAGTCAGGGCTGCAGCCGAATTTTCTCTTCAGTACTTCCGGTGTGAGGTCTTTTGGAACTTCCGGAATCGCTCTTGCATAGGAATCCGGATAACATTCATTCTGCATCTGATTGTAAGTGAGAATCTGATTGACTCTGTCAACCTCTTTTTCTCCTTCAAATGCAAGATACGTCTGTGCCTCATAGATGACCTTTTCCCGTTCGATCAGACAGCGTCCCGGAAGATTATCCGGCCGCATTCTGCAGCTGTCAAACAGTGCCCCATACTCCGTCGTATCATTACAGAACAATGCGATTCTCTGTTCAAAATTCGACAGGTACTTGTATCCGATGCCACTGGTCTGTGCATTGGCAATCACGAAACTGATTCCTACTGCAATTCCATCTCTGCATACCGGAAGCAGAAAATCATTATCCATCAGATATAACTCCCGCAATGCAGTAAGATTATCAATCACCACCACGATCTGCGGAAGGTCACCCTTTCCGGTTTCAAGATATGATGCATAAGAGCTCACTCCGGCATTGACCAGTTTCTCTTTTCTTTCCTCCATTTCCTGACTTAGAAGCTTGAAAAGATTTCTGCATTTCTCCTCTTCATAGGAACACACCACACCGCCTACATGATGCAGGGATTCGTAATTTCGGAATATCATGGAACCAAAATCAAGAATATACAGATTCAGTTCCTCCGGTGTATACTGGGATGTCAGGCTTCGGATGATCGTCTGCAGCAGATTTGTCTTTCCATTTCCGGAAGAGCCAATGATCATGGTATTCGCCTGTGTGACATTCATTACAAGTTCATCCTGCCTCTGTCTGGACGGATCATCCAGGATACCCACATATGCCTTCAGACCTTCTGACAGTTCACACGGTCTCTCCCACCGATCTGTTGTCAGTACTTCCCCAAGTGGCGGAAGACAGATATATGGAAGCGGAGCAATCTGCTTTTTCTGACAATATTCCGACAAATATGCGACAACGCTTTCTAACTGCGTCTGAGACTGCTCTTTGGATTTTTCCGGCTTCTGTTCATAGATTTTTGTCCTTCTTCCTGCAAAGTCCAGTCTTGATATCGAAAATTTCTTTTTGGATGCCGCACCCTCTGTTCTGGCAGAAGCCCCACTGTATGCCGATTGAAACAGTTCGAAGATCTCGTTATTACCAACCTGAAGATATGCACGTCCCGGCTCCGTGATCTCAGCAGCCAGAGGAGATTTCAATACTTCATTACTGTCCTCTCTCGTCTGCACTTTCAGACACAGTTTAAATCTGGAGTTTGACCAGATCTGAGGGTCTACCACTCCGCTTGGTTTCTGTGTGGCAAGAATCAGATGAACGCCCAGACTTCGACCGATTCTGGCTGCACTGATCAGCTCTTTCATAAATTCCGGCTGTTCTGCCTTTAGTTCTGCAAACTCATCTACAATCAAAATCAGATGCGGAAGTGGCTTTTTGGCAATTCCCTGCTTGTATAAGCGAATATATGCATCGATATGATTGACCTGATACTCTGCAAACATTTCCTGTCTCTTCTTCAACTCTGCACGAATTGACAACAGGGAACGTTCCATTGCCTTTCCATCAATGTTCGTAATCGCTCCCACAAGGTGCGGAAGCTTTCGAAACTGATTTACCATACCGCCGCCTTTAAAGTCAATAATCACAAAGCTTACATCATACGGGTGAAACAGAAGTCCCATTGACAGGATATAAGACTGCAGTGTTTCACTTTTACCGGAACCTGTGGTTCCTGCCACCAGTCCGTGTGGACCATGATGTTTTTCATTCAGATCCAGATAAACGATCTGATTCTTCGCTTTCACACCGATCGGTGCGGCCATGGAACGATACACTTCCGATGAAGCCCAGTTTTCCTCCACATCAATATCTTCCGGTCCGTATATATTCATCATCTCAAAGAATGTGATACTTTTGGTCAGTGTACTTTCCAGACTGATTTCTTCACAGTAAATCGGAGCCAGCTTATTGACTGCCTTTGCAAGCATCGCGTCTTCCAGCACATTTGCCGTAAATACTTCCGCTTTCGTCCCGTCAGCAGCCTGTACTTTCATACCATGGAGAACATCTTCCATTCGAATGATGTATTCACATCCTTTCGGCAGATATTCTTCATGCTCATTAAAATACAGGAACGTAATCCCTTTTTCTTTTGCATCCTGCATCAGTGCAGATACAGGATGGTTCTGGATTCCGTTATCCCGATACACAAACACAATCATCCTCGGCATACAATTTTCTTTATTGCGGTTGAGAATTTCCTTATACAGGTACTCCAGCAGGATTCCTTTACTTTCATCATCGCAGATTACATTTCTCCTGTGCAGGAGATCATTCTGCACATGTGGGAGCATCCGCAGCCATGACATTCTTCCAATATCCTCTTCCCCGATACAATATAAAAACTGAACCTCCGTGTAATAATGTCTGGAAGCAAGATCAAGCGTAAACAACTTTAACATATGATACAATGCATCTCTGCTGCCGGTAATCCCAACCATGCTCGTCTCTTTCAGCGACATCGTCACCGGAGCATTTTTAAGCATCTTATAATCCTCAGCCATTTTCCCCGGAATATCAATCAAAGTATCTGTTGATTCAATCCGCTCCTGTTTCTTATATGAGATATGCCGATATGCCTCTCTCAATCCGGTTCCGAGACGCACTTCCAGAAAATCTTCATCCCGCATTTCTCGTTCAAACAGCCTGGGAGAGAAGCTTTCAATCTGATCCAGTTCCTTTGGAACCGAATAATACCGATTTTCCAGAATCTGTATTTCCTGCCCTCTTGCCTCTTCTATTACTTTCTTTTTTTCTTCAATATAAGCAGAATACTTCTCTTCTCTTTTTTCTGTTTCCTCTTTATAATCTTTCTTTTCTGTAATGATCGACATAACCGAAGTAATGATTCCGACTCCCATCGTACCTGCACTGATCAGCAGATAAGATATACTTGTCGTACTCATAAATCCCCGAAGCAGAACGACCACCCCCAGCATGGCAACCGAAGGAAACAGCTTCATTATGATGTTGCCATCCGGCTTTCTCGGCTGCGACGGCGGATCCAGAATCTCGATCTCTTCATCCGGCAGTATTTCATGAATTCGTGTACTGCGGTTAAACTTCGGATATGTATGCCAGCTCTGGCTTTCTTTTTCGTCTGCATAAGATACACCGTGTAATATCATATCACTGCCACTGTCTGTATACAGTGCCTGATTCTGATAACAGAAACTATAAGGACCGACAGAAAGAAAATCCAGCGGCATAAGAACCGTCGATTCTGACAGTGCATTTCCGTTGATGCGAACCTCATTCCCTGTCTGTTCCGGCAAAAGCAGATACTGCTTTCCCTGCCTGCTGATCAAAAGACTGTCATCATGTACACTTTCATGTGGGAGCTGTATCTGACAGCTTCCCGTACCTCCGATCCGGACAGAAGACAGCCCCTGAAGATCAATCCTTCGATCATAATGATGCCGATAAAAATCAAAATCCAGTGTATAGAACAAGGTCATAACTTCTACATTTGATTTTCTGTACTTCAATACAATCTGCATTCCGGGATCCAGCTCTGCAATCATCAGCTTTCTGGCGTCTCCCACAGACAGATAGACATTATTCCCACATTCAATCTGACATTTTCCTTCCTGCAGGGTGATTACCAATAAAAAAGGCTCAAAAAAGTCTTCTTCCCGAAAACGTACATCTGCTTCGATTCCGGTTCCGACAATCATCTTAGGCTGCAATTCCGATATCTCCGCTTCCCTGTATGACTGTTTTGCTGACATCATCAGCTTATACCTGTTCTCCATATTTATCCTCTCACTCATTCCATATGCATATTTCTGTTCCGTTTCGGATTCCATATTCCTGAAGCGTCTTATTCCCTCGAAGCAGTGCTTTCGGATTATCTGCTTTCAGATAATATTGAAATATATTTTCTGCATCCATGCTTAATGAATAGATTTGATTCAACGCCGTAATCAATTCATTGGCTGTAATATTCACCGGAAGTTCCAGTTCTTCCCGAACGCCTTTTTCGGGAACACTCACGATGATCCTGACATTTTCTTTCACGAACTCCGTCCCCTCCTCTTACTTTTTTGCAGTGATCCTGCCGCGCAGCCTGTCCCACAGCCCTGCCGCAGTTCCTGCCTCAATTATCACAACTGTAATATTGTCTTTTCCACCTGCATCCACAGCACTCTGCACCAGCTCTCTGACTGCATCTGCGATATGCTCATTCTGCAAAAGAATTTTCCCGATTTCTTCATCCCGGATCATATCGGTAAGTCCGTCACTGCAGATCAGATACCGGTCCTTTTCCTGAACCTCCATTTCTGTACGGCTCGCAGGTTCCAGCAGCATCTCTTCCGGAAATATTCCCAGATGCTGCGTTATCTGATGCCGCATGGGATGTTTTTCCGCTTCCTCAGGTGTAATCTGTCCTCTGCGCATCATACGGGCGATCACGGTATGATCTGTCGAGAGCTGTTCGAGAATTCCATTTCTCATGCGATAGATTCTGCTGTCACCCAGATTAATACTCGACACCGTATCACCGGAAAATTCCAGAACAGCAAGCGTACTTCCCATTCTTTTCCGTTTCTTTCTCCGATCCTCACAGATTCTTTCATTGGCTTCTGTTACGTATTCCATCGGATCATTTCGAAGTGGGTGCTCTTCTCCTGCGTGCAAAACACAAAATTCCTGCAGCGCCTGCACTGCTTTCAGAGAGGATACTTCTCCAGATGCATATCCTCCCATCCCATCACACACGGCAGCTGTCATCCGTCCGTTCTTCACATTTCCTGACACCTGAAAACAATCCTGATCCACGTTCTGTTTCATTTTCCCGTCTATATAAAAATTATCTTCATTTTTTTCCGGAACTCTCCCCGGATGTGTCAGCGCCATATAATCCAGTCTAAGCATGATTAATATTCCTCTTCATATTCTTGATAAGTCCGCATTTTCTCCCAATCCGGCAGCACAATTGATTCACAATCTGCCCCCGTCACATAATACGTCATGCTTTCTGATGACACGGACGACTCTTCATACGTGCTTTCGTACTGATTCATCTCTTCTACAGATCTCTCTGCTTCTATATGTGCCGTACTCTGAGACGCGCCTTTCTCAATACAATCTTTGTAATATCGGATATAATCAACGACATCACTCATACTTCTGAATGCTTCAAATAACTCTTCACTCTGACTCTGATCATACACTATATAGCTCTGTATTAATTGATGTCCTTCCGTTGTAATCCAATAACATCGCGTACTCGTATATGTTTTTTCCAGAGACTGATTCTCCTGTTCTATATAATTTTCCAGCACCTCTTCTCCGTCCGGAACCAGCTCCAGCTCCTCTTCTGTAATATCCCACTGATCTAATGCATCTTCTCTGTTGTACTCCGACGACTCCAGACATTCATAAGTAATCGAAATCTTGATCACCCCGTCTTCTTCGCTTTCTTTCACAACCTGATAATCAAGCAGTCTGGAACCATCCGTATTCTCCAGTCCCCCGAACGGCAGCCTAACTTCATTTATATCCATCTCATAAGTATATCTGTAATATTCCGGTGCAGATTCATCCAGCAGAATTTTTTCCACATAATAGTCCCCCGATTCTGCACTATAAGCATTTGTGTACCAGTACTCATCTTCCCCTTCTTTTGTATAATAGTCATAATCATAATCATTTTGATCATCAGAAAAATACCTTTTTTCCATACAGACCTGCATATTTGTATCCATTGTTATCACCGAAGAATAGCTGTCTCTTTCACCGTTCCTACATACAGAGATAGTATCTTCCTGCGATTCCCTCACTTCTGATTCATTATAGGCATCCACTCCCTCCTGAAGCCAGGATAACAATTCCTCCTCCTCAGAAGTCAGGAAACTTCTGACCGTCTGAACATTCTCCCCGGAAGCTGCATTGTTCCCACCGGTTGACTGTCCCATAAATATGACAATTCCAATAACAGCCGCTGCACCTGCCGCTGCTATACCAATGAGCATCTTTTTGTTCCCTTTTTTATCCGTTTTTCTCTCTTCCCGGACAGGTTCTTCCCTGCCGGCGGTTTTCTCTTTTTCCGGGACATATTCATATTCTTTCATACCGACGGTTTTCTCTTCTTCCGGGATATATTCTTCCATACCGACGGTTTTCTCTTCTTCCGGGATATATTCTTCCATACCGATGGTTTTCTCTTCTTCCGGAAATTCCTCGTCATTTCCGGCAGTCTTTTCTTCCAGGTCATGGAAATAAGAATCTGTTCTTTTCTCACCGGAAGCATCGGTAATCTTCACTTTATTCAACGCCTGCAGCATCTCTTCTGCTGTATGGTAACGATCCTCCGGGTTAAATGCACATGCTTTCAGGATTACGGAGGCAAACGCTTCACCGGCATTGACCGGTGCAGGAAGTGCTTCTCCGTCCATACGCCTGTCAAGGGCATTTTCCCGGTCTTCATAACGAATCTGTGCCGTATCCTGCGGATAAAAAGGCATTCTTCCCCGATTCATGAAACTATAAAGTACCAGTCCCAGAGAATAGATATCAACACTTGAACCATAAGGATGACGCAAATATACTTCCGGAGCCATATATTTCTCCGTTCCTTTTCGGGAATGACTTCCGGTCGTCTTATCAATCGTCCTTGCAACTCCGAAGTCTCCGAGCTTAAACTGTCCCGTCTCGCTGATAAAGATGTTTTCCGGCTTAATATCCCGGTGAATCATCTCTTTTTTCTGGCAATATACCAGCGCACTACAGAGTTCTTTCCCAAGACGCAGTACATCTGCCTCATTCATCGGATGTTCCAAGCGATAATCATTCAGCGGTGTCAAAAGCTCCATTCGAATCAAAATATCCCACCCGATAGAGGTCTCATGCACCCGTACCTGATGATCCTCATATCTGACAATATTCGGATGACTTTTTAGATCCGACATCACCACGATTTCCTTGGCAATCTCGTCCACAAATCCCTGAAAATAACTGCTTGCCGACTGTTCATTCATCCCCTCGCTGAGAACAGCTTTGATATCCGAAGATGACTTGGGAACCCGGATCACCTTCAGAGCGGATTTGGTCCGGATTCCGTAATCAATCTTATGTATCTCATACACAGTTCCATAAGCTCCCGACCCCAGTTCTTCCACAATTTCCCAGTCTCCAAAGACCTTTGTTCCTATCTTATACTCATAGTCCATCTTTTTCTCCTTTTCTCTCTCATTCCCTTTTATAATAACATACACATCATGCCCTTTATTCCCTCACACTCTCCGAGCTCATCCAGTGTAAAATGCCTTTCGAATTTCTCAATATATTCACTGACAGGATGCTCTCCCAGTACCTCCTGACTTAACATATTATCGACATTCGACTCATACTGATTGCATATAAATGTATATTTTTCCGGATTACTACAGTCCATATTCTGAAGCAGGAATTTTGTTTTTTCTACAGAAAGTGGATCCTGCATGACGATAATTCCCACAAAATCACTTTTTCCAATATATTCTGCAATCTCCGGTCTGAGGCCGGAATCTGTATCCACAATAATATAATCATAATCTCCGGATTCTGCTGCTTCATCCATCAGCTTTGCGAACATATCACACGAAATCTGAAGGGAATCCAGCGATGCCATCAAAGGCGGAACAAACGAGAATCCCTCATTCCTTACATAGGGTCTCAAATCTGCATAGTGATTCCTGCTGTCATCTCTCAGCAGCCGGTAGACATTCGCATCCAGATATATCTTGTCTTTCAGAAAAAACGCAAAACTCTGTACCGACTCTGTACTGATAAACAACACTTTTTTATGATGCTCTGCCAAGCATTTACAAAGCCCTATGGAGATCGTTGTCTTTCCTGCACCTCCGATGGCAGAACAGACAGTCACCACTTTTGTCTTCTTCTCTTTTGCGTCATCTGTAAAATGCAGGCTATATACAGCTTCATTCATGATATTTTTTACACTCGAAAACTTATTTACCCGGATAAGATTTCCAATCGATTCCGTACTACGTGTATTTTCACTGAGCACAACAATTCTCTGAATCTCATGTTTTTTCAGAGCATCCTGATAAAGCAGCTCACTGATCACCAGAACATCTGCCTCCCTCTGAACTGCAAAATATTCTGCAAAAAATGTTTCTTCCGTAATAATGATCAGTTCGATTCTGTTTCCATATATCTCGATAAACTTCAATTCTAATGACAACAGATACTCATAATCCGTATCTGCCAGAATAACTATTGGTCTTTTCATTTTTTTCTCCTCAATGCTTCTTTATAACACACGAAAAGATTCATCTGCCAGTTTTAATATATCACCTGAATTCAGTAAGCAGGCCGCACCCGGACGAAGCTGTACTCCATTCAAAAATGTTCCATTGCGACTCTGCAGATCCATGACATAATAATTACTGCCATTTCTGACAATCTTACAATGTACATTTCCCACTCTCATATTTCCACTGATCTGTCCATCCGCACGATAGACACTTCTTCCCAACAGATATTCATCCTGAGAAATAATAAATTCAAGCTTCTTCTCTCTCTGAGCACTTTGCAGTACCAGTTTCGTAAGTTTCTCCGCCTCTTCTGTCTTCGGCTGCTCTTTTTCATCTGTCTCCTCTTCAGACGACTTTGACTTTATGGCATATCCTGCCCCCTCATCTCTGAATTGCGAAGCAATCTCTTTCAGGCTGCAATTCGGATCCTGCAATTTGTTCTGAAAATACTGAAGCCTGTCTCCCGGAACTTTCGTAAAAATCCTGCTCCATTCTAGCAGTCTGGTGCGAAGAAGCTGATCAAATTCATACTCTTCCATCTCAATTTGAGTACTTACCACCGGAAGATAGATCAGATATATCTCTTTCGTCTTATAATCTACAAAGATATGATCCACCGTAAGATCCATGCTACTGCACTTTAACAATGTGTTTTCCCTGAGTTCTAATATCACCGAGACAATATTTCCTGCAATCTGCAGAAAATCTGCCTCACTGATTGAAGCCAGAATTCGATCCATTCTGCGATACTGATCCGTAATATATACAAACTTCGGCCATCCGTTAAACATAACTTTCGTACACTTCAGAATTCCACGGCACGCTCCGGATAACATCATCTTATAACCAGTCGGGGAAAAATTCTCCTCAGATCTGAGAAGATAAGAGACATAATTCTCCCCTTCACTCTTTTGAACTAATCCTTCATCAAATATCGTTTTCATACTTCTCATTCCCATTTGTTATTTTATAAAACTAACTTATATTCAATATATCATACTTTTTCTATCAAATATAGCAAAATGTATCATTTTTACACAAACAAGAGACTGTATCCAACAGCCTCTTCTCTCCTGTTATTCAATTAATACAGATACTTTTCTGCAATTTTCCTGAGCTTTTCCGGATCTTTTGCATACCACTCTTCAAAAGTCGCACTCTCTGCCTGAACTGCTTCTCCCAGTTCCACAAAAAATGCCGGCATCTCTTTCTGAAGCACCATGCCCCACGGCTCTCCAAATCGTTCCTGCCCCTGTACATCACAGCCGTTGACATGGAATGTAAATGCTGGTTCTGCCACATTGTTCACTCGCTTGGCCCCGCCATGGAATCCCAGTGTGCCAATCTGATGTGTACCACAGGAAGAAGTACATCCGGAGATATGGATCCTCGGCAGTACCCCATCTGCAAAGTCATGTTTTCTCACTTCTTCAATAATGGATGCCAGTGTCCCCTGTGAATCACGAAGTCCTACCTGGCAGATGGTACTTCCGATACAGGATACAGATGTCTCAAACAGATTCTGTGCACCATCGGCCGTGACAGTTTCCACTTCCTTTGCTTCATCTCCCGTCAGATTGATCACATAGATCGTCTCATCCGGTGCAATACGAACCTCCACCTGCTCCATATCTTTGATTACATCATACAGTTCTGCAAATTTCGTAACCGGCGGAAGTCCTCCGACCGGATGATAAGCAACCGCATACAATCCTTCCTGCTTCTGCCCGATGATACGCTTTCCGGATGCCGTACTTCCGTCTCCGGTCTTGGTCACTTCTATGATCTCCGGATGAATCGTAAGATTACCCTTTGCTTTCACTGCCGCCAGTTTTTCAACGTATGCCTCTTTATAACCATCTGTACCAAGCGTTTCCTGCATATAGCGAGTTCTTGCTTTTGCACGGTTCTCATAATTTCCATATGCAACAAAGGTATCCACCATTGCCTGTACATAATACAGCACCTCAGCCGGATCAGTCCCTTCTGCAACCTTCACGCCCATACGTGCATTATTTCCAAGACCTCCGGCACTGTATACATCAAAAGTTCCGTCCGGTCTTGCCACAAACCCAAGATCTCGGAACGTCGCATGCGGCTCATTCGCCGGAGAGTTAGAAAAACATACTTTTAACTTTCTCGGCAGCTTTACCGTCTTGATGATTCCCATCAGATAATCTGAAACAGCCTCTACATACGGCATCACATCAAAATATTCTCCCTTTTCCACTCCGGAAAGCGGGGATGCCATCGTATTTCTCGGAAAGTCTCCGCCTCCTCCACGGGTAATGATTCCGACATCCATGGCTTTTTCCATAATTGCACAGACAGTGTCTGCCTCCAGATCATGCAGCTGTATCGTCTGACATGTTGTAAAATGTGCTTTATCCACACCATACTCGGCAATGGCATCTGCCACAAATTTCAGTTTCTCTTTTGTCAGACGGCCGCCCGGCAGGCGAAGTCTTAACATACTTGCATTTCCGCCTTTCTGCGCATAGCTTCCAAATCCTCCGGAAAAACCTTTGTACTCTTTCATGCTGATTTCTTTTGCATAAAACTTATCTGTCATCTCATGAAACTCTGCAAGATCTTCTTTAAATTCTTTGATCAAGTTTTCCATACTACAGTTCTCCCTTCTCTTTCTCTATATCCAGGAACTCAGACTCTACCAGTTCCCATATCTCATCTCTGCCCTGTTTTGTTTCCGCAGAGAATGGAATCACCCTGGTTCCCGGCAGAACATTCAACCCCTGTTTTACAAGTTTAATCTGTTTATCCTTCTGACTTCTCTTTATTTTATCCAGTTTTGTCGCAATAATCACCGGCTGGTATCCCTGTGCTACAATCCACTCATACATCATCTTATCATTGGAAGATGGTTCATGACGGATATCAATTAGCAGAAACACTACTTTCAACTGTTTTGACTCATGCAGATAACGTTCAATCAGCTTGCCCCATTTGATCTTCTCCTGCTCCGACACTTTTGCATAGCCATATCCCGGAAGATCTACCAGATATAATTCCTCATTGATATTATAAAAATTAATCGTCTGTGTCTTTCCGGGCGTTGCTGATGTCCTTGCATAGGATTTTCGATTGATCAGTGCATTGATCAGCGAGGATTTCCCTACGTTAGACTTGCCGGCGAATGCAATCTCCGGAAGCGTATTTTCCGGAAGTTTGCTTGTAATACCACATACTGTTTCCAAATTAATGCTTCTGATTACCATATAATTCCCCTTATCTGTCTTCTATCGCATCTGACGCCAGCGCCACATTCAGCACCTCATCCATGTGTGATACCGGTATGATCTCCAGCCCCTTTGTAATCTCTGAAGAGATCTCTGCTACATCAGTTTTGTTTTCTTTTGGTACAAGCACTGTCCTGATTCCTGCATTTTTAGCTGCCAGAAGCTTCTCCTTCAGACCTCCGATCGGAAGAACTCTTCCACGCAGTGTAATCTCTCCGGTCATTGCAAGATCAGCTCTTACCTTGCGTCCTGTAACAGCAGACATCATTGCCGTAGCCATCGTAATTCCCGCAGACGGACCATCCTTTGGAACGGCTCCTTCCGGGATATGAATATGAATATCATGTTTCTTAAAGAAATCCTCCGGGACTCCCCGCCGGGTGCTCACAGAACGGATATACGTGATTCCGGCTCTTGCAGATTCTTTCATGACGTCTCCAAGCTGTCCTGTCAGAAGGATCTCACCTTCTCCGGGCATGACATTGACCTCTATCTGAAGTGTATCCCCTCCGACGCTTGTCCATGCAAGTCCGCGGACAATTCCGACCTCATCCTTTTCATTAGCCATCTGGTAGGAGTACAGTTCTTTTCCAAGATACTGAGACAGATTTCGCTCCGTCACATGGATTGATTTCTTTTTTGATTCCAGAATTTCTCTTGCCGCTTTTCTGCAGATATCACCGATTTTTCGCTCCAGCTGTCTTACACCGGCTTCTTTTGTATAATTCCGGGCCATCTTCCAGATTACTTTTTTACTGATCGTAAGCTGCTCCGGCTTCAAACCATGCTTTTCAAGCTGTTTTGGAATCAGATGTTCCATTGCAATATGCAGCTTTTCATTTTCTGTATAACTGCCGACTTCAATCACTTCCATTCGATCAAGAAGCGGTCTTGGAATCGTCTGAAGCGTATTCGCAGTTGTGATAAATAATACTTCGGACAGATCAATCGGAACTTCCAGATAGTGATCCACAAACTTATTATTCTGTTCTCCATCCAGAACCTCAAGAAGTGCAGAAAAAGTATCCCCTTTATAATCACTGCTGACTTTATCAATCTCATCCAGCAGCATCAACGGATTCTTAACTCCTGCCTGCTTCATACCGTTTGCAATTCTTCCCGGCATTGCTCCGACATATGTCTTCCGGTGGCCCCGAATCTCCGCCTCATCACGCACTCCACCAAGAGAGATCCTGACATAAGGCTTCTTCAATGCCCGTGCAAGCGACTTGGCAATAGATGTCTTGCCGGTTCCCGGTGGCCCCACCAGACACAGAATCGGCGCTTCTCCTTTTTTAGTCAATGCACGCACTGCCAGAAATTCCAACACACGTTCCTTTACCTTTTCCAGACCGTAATGATCCTCATCCAGCACCTTTTTTGCGTATGCAATGTCTTTATGCTCTCTGCACATTTTATCCCATGGCATTTCAAGCATCGTCTCAATGTATGTCCTGATTACACCAATTTCTGCCGGACTGCTCATGGAATTTCGGAAACGTTTAATCTCTTTTGCAAGCTTCTCTTTCACTTCCCTGGATGCATTCAGAGCATCTGCTTTCTGCTGAAATTCATCCGCATCCGACAGTGTATTGTCATCTCCAAGTTCTTCCCGGATCAGCTTCATCTCTTCTCTGAGAATATATTCCCTCTGATTCTTGTCAACACGAGCTTTTACTTTTGCCTGAATCTCTTCCTTTACATTCAGAATCTGAATCTCATTGACAATCTTATAGATCAGTAATTCATATCGGAGCATAACGTCCGACTCTTCCAGAAGTTCCTGCGCATCTTCACAGGAAAACGGCATATTTGCCGCAATGATATCCACCAGCGGCTTTAATTCATTGGTGGTATCGATTCTAAGAGCCAGTTCTTTGGAAAGCTTTGGATTTTTCACCATGTACTCTTTAAACACATCCTTTAGTCCTCGGATCATAGCTTCCAGATTCATTGGATGCTCCTTCGCCCCCGTTTTTTCCTCTGATGTATCCATATCTGGAATTACGGTAACATTCGCGCGGAGATATGGCTCCTCAAATTCCATTGTATTAATGCGGGCTCTGGATTCTCCCGATATCAGAACCCTGCTGATCTTTTTCGGTAATTTTACTATCTGCCGTATCGTTGCAATACACCCGATCTGCTGAACATCTTCCACTCCCGGATCCTCAGCATCAATTTCTTTTTGCATACTCAGAAATATTTTCTGATCTCCCAACATCGCTTCTTCAATGGCTTTCAGAGATTTTTCGCGGCTTACATCAAAATGTCTGACCTCTTCCGGAAGAATCACGAGTCCTCTCAAAGCAACCATCGGCAGACTATAAGTCTCTTTTATCATATATTACTCTCCTGGTATAGAACAGGCGGGTACAAACTGCTCCTCTTGCACCCGCCCTCTTTTCATATCTCTTGTAAATAATTATGCACTTTCAGACCGGAATCTGGAGTGTTCACATTCCGGTTCTCCAAGCCCCTTTACAACATCTTCTGTAATACGGCATGTTTTTAATGTCTCATCTGATGGTGCCTTATACATAATATCCATCATAACATTTTCCATGATCGCACGAAGTCCTCTCGCACCCGTCTTTCTCTTCAGAGAAGTTTCTGCAATCGCTTCCAGTGCTTCCTGATCAAAACTCAGGTGGACTCCATCCAGTTCAAGCATCTTCTGATACTGTTTCACAATCGCATTCTTTGGCTCTGTAAGGATACGGATCAATGCATCTCTGTCAAGCATCTCCAACGCAACAGTAACCGGCACACGGCCAACAAGCTCCGGAATCAGTCCAAACTTCACCAGATCCTGAGGCAGGATCTGCTTCAGCAGTCTGTCTACATCATCTTCATGCTTCTGCGCGATCTCCGCATTGAATCCAATTGACTTCTGGTCAATACGTTTTTCTACAATCTTTTCAATTCCTTCAAACGCACCGCCACAGATAAACAGAATATTAGTTGTATCAATCTGTATCATCTCCTGATGCGGATGCTTTCTTCCTCCCTGCGGAGGTACATTTGCAACCGTTCCTTCAATAATCTTCAGGAGAGCCTGCTGTACACCCTCTCCGGACACATCTCTTGTAATAGATGGATTCTCAGATTTTCTGGTAATCTTATCGATCTCATCAATATAGATAATGCCATATTCTGCACGTTCAATATCACCATCTGCGGCCTGGATAATCTTCAGAAGAATATTTTCCACGTCTTCTCCGACATATCCGGCTTCTGTCAATGCAGTTGCATCGGCAATCGCAAATGGAACACCCAGAATCTTAGCCAGAGACTGTGCCAGAAGCGTCTTGCCGCATCCGGTAGGCCCGAGCATCAGAATATTACTCTTGCCCAGTTCCACCCCCATGTCCTTCCCGGCCATGATTCTTTTATAATGATTATACACTGCAACAGACAGAACTTTCTTCGCCTCGTCCTGTCCGATCACATACTCATCCAGAAATTCTTTGATTTCTTCCGGTTTCAGAAGATTGATATCAGAGAACGGATTCCAGTGTCTTCCGTTCTCATATTCAAATTCTTCTTCTATAATCTCTGCACAGACATCCACGCACTCATCACAGATATACGCCCCATTGGGACCTGCGATCAGCTTTCTGACCTGATTCTGTGTCTTGTTGCAGAACGAACACCTGATCTGATCGTCGTTCTTTCCCATTCTCTCACCTCGTCTAAGGACCGGTCCGCAAAATTAACGGCTTGTGATAACTTCGTCCACCAGGCCATATGCTTTTGCTTCTTCCGCAGACATAAAATTATCTCTGTCTGTATCAGCACTGATTACGTCTAACGGCTGTCCTGTATTTTCCGCCAGTATCTGATTCAATTTCTGACGGGTCTTTAATATATGTTCAGCTGCAATCTGAATCTCTGTCGCCTGACCCTGTGCACCGCCTGACGGCTGGTGAATCATGATCTCAGCATTAGGAAGAGCAAGTCTCTTACCCTTGGTACCTCCTGCCAGCAGGAAAGATCCCATACTTGCAGCCATCCCGATACAGATGGTTTCCACATCACACTTAATGTACTGCATCGTATCATAGATTGCCATACCGGCAGTCACAGATCCTCCCGGACTGTTAATGTACAGATGAATATCCTTTTCCGGATCTTCTGCCTCCAGGAATAACAGCTGTGCAACAATTACACTTGCAGATGCATCGGTTACTTCTTCTCCAAGAAAGATAATTCTGTCTTTTAATAATCTTGAATAGATATCGTAGGAGCGTTCTCCACGGCTTGTCTGTTCAATGACATAAGGTATCACACTCATGTTTACGCCTCCTCCTGATTATATATGCAATTCGGGTTCTACTTTTCCACAGCATTTTCTACTAAGAAAGTCACAGCTTCCTGTACAGCCATATCTTCCTTCATCTGCTTCTTCTCGTTCTCACCCATAAATTCTTTGAGTTTTTCAACTTCCATATTGTATGTTTCAGCCATCTTAGCCAGTTCTTCATCCAGCTTCTCATCTGAGATCTCGATATTTTCGGCCTTTGCAATTGCTTCCAGAACAAGGCGGGTCTCAATACGCTTGATTGCCTGTGGTCTGAATTCTTCCATCATCTTCTCAGCAGTCATGCCGGTAAACTGGAAGTACTGTTCCATGCTCAGTCCCTGAGACTGAATTCTCTGTGCGAAATCATCTGCCATCTGTACAGTCTGAGTCTCGATCATTGGCTGCGGAATTTCATACTCTGCATTCTTAATTGCCTGCTCTACTACCTGATCTTCCTGTTTTCTCTTTCCTTCAGCAGCTTTCTGCTCTTTAATCTTTGCCTTAATATCAGCTTTGTATTCTTCTAATGTATCAAATTCAGATACTTCTGCTGCAAATTCATCATCAATCTCCGGCAGTTCCTTTGCCTTGATCTCATGAACGGTGCATTTGAACACAGCTGCTTTTCCTTTCAGATCTTCTGCATGGTAATCTTCCGGGAATGTGACATTTACTTCAACTTCTTTTTCAGCCTCTGCTCCTACCAGCTGCTCTTCAAATCCGGGAATGAAAGAGCCTGAACCGATCTTCAGCGGATAGTTTTCTCCTTTTCCGCCTTCGAACGCAACACCATCAACAAATCCCTCAAAGTCAAGGATCACTTCATCTCCATCCTGTACCGGACGATCCTCTACTGTGATCTCTCTTGCATTCTTTTCTGCTTCTTCCTGAACCTTTGCATCGATCTCTTTCTGTGTTACACGAGTAGATACTTTATCTACTTCCAGACCCTTATACTCTCCGAGAGTCACTTCCGGTTTGGTAGCAACATCTGCTGTAAAGATGAACGGTTTTCCTTTTTCAATCTGCACAACGTTGATCTCCGGTCTGGACACAATCTCAAGCTCACACTCATCGTAAGCATCTGCATATGCCTTAGGGATCAGTTCATTTGCAGCATCATCATAAAAGATCTCTGCTCCGTACATTTTTTCGATCATCTGACGCGGTACTTTTCCTTTACGGAAACCCGGAAGAGAGATCTTGTTCTTCTGCTTCATATATGCACTCTGAAGCGCTTTCTCTAAATCATCGGCAGGAACTTCAATTGTAAGTTTCGCCATGTTTTTTTCTAATTTTTCTACCTGTAAACTCATTTATCATTTCCTCCTGTTTCTAACCGGCCTTCTGGGTAGCAAAAAAGGCAGGTATCCTACATTACATTCACTACAGAAGTATAACACAAACATTTATAAATATCTAGCCCCCGATTTCATCTAAACGAAGGATTTTTACAATCAAATTGTCCATGTCATCTTCATCAATCGTATATTCCTTGTTTTTCTCTACGGTTACACGAAGAATTACCGTCTGCTTCTCCCCATAACCGGTGGCAAGATATGCTGTATCCAGTAACTCATAAGCATGATTTACAATATCATTCAACACCTGCTGATCAATCTCTTCTTCCGTCCCCTGGTATTCTCCATTTTCCACTTTTTCTGCAATTTTCAGAGAATCCTCCGTCAGTGCATCATAATATTGAACGAACACATCCGAAGGCTGAATCTCAACCGGCACCTCATAGGTATCTTTATCTGTCTTCCTGGCTTCTTCCACCTGATATCGCATGGTCATGAAGATCTTTGACACCAGCTCGGCAAACTGACTGGTCTTCAATTCACTCATCTGAATCTCATTTGTAATATTTCCCGCAACAAAACGGTCAATGGAATCCTGATATATGAGCATCAGCTGCTGCTTGGAGGGCTCTTCCATATATTCCATGGCTGCCTGTGTCTCTCCCTGAAAAGTCAGTGCCAGAACTGCTTTCACATAACCGGAAGCATCTGATCTGTGTCCACATCCTGTCAGCAACAGTATTATGAGCATAAGCCCAACTGCTCTTCGGATTTTCACTCTGTCATATAGTTTCATCAGCCAGTCCTCATTAATAGACGATTGCTTCCGCAATTTCTTTTGCTTTTTCTTCTCCGGCAAGAACTTCTACCAGCTTCAGTGCAAAATCAATGGCGGTTCCCACACCCTGTCCGGTAATGATATTCCCGTCTCTCATAATCGGAGTACGTGTCAATACCGCATCCTTTATCTGTGATTCCACTCCCGGATAACAGGTGGCACGCTTTCCCTGAAGGATTCCGATCTCATCAAGTACCGTCGGCGCCGCACAGATCGCTCCGATATATTTTCCTTCTTCTGCAAATCTTAAGAGAACTTTTTTCAGTCCTTCATGCTCCTTCAGATTCGTGGTTCCAGGCATTCCTCCCGGCAACACGATCATATCAGTCTCCGAAAAATCAACTTCATCAAACAAATCTTCTGTCTGTATGTTAATTCCATGTGCACCGTGAACGGTAAAATCATCCGTAATAGAAACTGTATCTACGTAGATTTTTGCTCTTCTCAACAGATCAACCGCCGTCAGAGCTTCTACCTCTTCAAAACCATCTGCTAACATTACACTTACTTTTTTCATCGCAATCATCCTCCTTAATCAATCATTTTAACATTACTATCCTCAGGTGTACAAGAGTAAGCTTCTGATGTTATACTATTATATAGAATCATAACACATTACACAATGGAGGTCCGACATTATGGAAATCGAACGCAAATATCTTGTTTCTGATATACCGGAACATCTGGAAATCTACCCATGCCGACAGATTGAACAAGGCTATCTGAATACCAGCCCGGTCGTACGCATCCGAAAGGATAACGACAAATATGAACTAACCTATAAATCCAAAGGCCATATGACACGCATGGAATACAATCTTCCGTTAACAAAGGAAGCTTATGGGCATCTTCTGACGAAAATTGACGGACGTCTGATCCAAAAAAAGCGCTATATGATCCCAATCTCCTCTGAACTGACAGCAGAACTGGATATCTTTGAAGGGGAACTGGCGCCTCTGACTCTTGTTGAAGTTGAATTTTCCTCTGAAGATGAGGCCAATACCTTCACTGCTCCTGAATGGTTTGGAGAAGATGTCACATTTTCCGGTGAATATCATAACAGTCATTTGAGCCAGGTGTAGCGCAACAAAATGTTGCGTTATGCACAATTGCTACGTTTTGGCGCACAGATATGAATTTATTGTCCAAATTGCTATACTATCAAGTAAATTCACTTGTGGGGGTACTACACTATGCCGAACGTACAATTAGCCAACAACCTGCGTTATCTCAGAAAAAAACACAATCTGACTCAGGATGATGTATCCAGAGTATTGAACATATCCAGACAGGCTTATTCGAATTACGAAACCAGCAACCGTACTCCGGATCTTGATACCCTGATCTGTCTGTCCAGTTATTACCAGATTTCACTGGATGATCTGGCATTTCGCAGCCTTCCGGGGATGACTGCGTCTTCTGATACCCTCCGTGAAACTCCTGTTTCATATACTCTTACATCAGATAAAAATACCGGTAATTCTATCTATCTCACCGAAGAAGAACTGAATCTGATTCTCAGATTCCGTACCCTCTCCCGTGAGAACAAACAGATCATTACCGGTTTTCTGCGTTCTAATTCCAACTTTCCCGCCGATTAATCACCCAATGCAAATCCATCGTGTACTGCATTCATTGCTTTTTCAATATCTTTCTCTGCAACCAGAACCGTGATACGAATCTCAGATGTTGATATCATATTGATATTTACTCTGGAATTGTACAGACATTCGAACATCTTCGCCGCAACACCCGGATTACTCATCATTCCTGCCCCTACAACGGAAAGCTTTGCAACATTCTCATTCCATGTAATCTGCTGGATCGTAAGTCTTTCTTTGTTAGATTCCAGAACTTCCAGTGCATTCTGAAGATCATCCGTTGCAACTGTAAATGAAATGTCTTTTGTTCCTTCTCGCCCTACTGACTGAAGAATAATATCTACATTGATGTTATTAGCTGCAAGCGTATTAAAAATAGCAAATGCTGTTCCCGGCTTATCTTCTACTCCAATCACAGAGATTCTGGTCGTATTTTTATCGGCAGCCACACCTGTAACTAACAATTTTTCCATATTTGACCCCTCCTTGACTACGGTACCTTCTGAACGGTTCAGGCTGGACCGCACCACTAATTCTACATTGTATTTTTTTGCCATCTCAACAGACCTGTTATGGAGTACTTTTGCTCCGAGGCTTGCAAGCTCAAGCATCTCATCATAAGTAATGGCATCCAGTTTTTTCGCCGTCTTTACAACTCTCGGATCTGCTGTAAATACTCCGTCTACATCCGTATAGATCTCACATTTGTCTGCATGCAGTACTGCCGCAAGTGCAACCGCTGTGGTATCAGATCCTCCGCGGCCAAGGGTTGTAATATCATCATATTTATTCACTCCCTGGAATCCGGTAATGATCACGATCTTCCGGGAATCCAGTTCATGGCGGATTCTTTCGGTATCTACACGCTTGAATCTGGCATTGCCATAACGCGAAGTGGAATGCATTCTGACCTGAAATGCATTTAAAGATACTGCCGGAACATCCAGGGCCTGCATTGCCATCGCCATCAGAGACACAGACACCTGCTCACCGGTCGTAAGGAGCATATCCAGCTCTCTCTTTTTTGCATTCGGATTGATCGAATTTGCCAGCTCGATCAATTCATCGGTTGTATCTCCCATGGCAGAGAGAACAACTACTACATCATTTCCCGCTTTATAATCTTCAATGCAGCGTCTGGCAACATTAAAAATTCTTTCCTGATTGGCCACAGAACTGCCGCCGAATTTTTTTACTATTAACATGTTTCCTCCTGTAATAAGTGCCCTATCAGTCTATAACCGTCAGACCAGTTTCTTCCGGTTGTGGCTGCTGTTTTCTCATTGTAAGCGTTCTTTCCTTCTTTGCTTTCGGTACTGTCATATAACAGATACGGAACAGCCTCTCCGGTGTGTGTTCGCACCTCAATCGGAGTCGGATGATCCGGAAGTACCAGAACACGGTAATCCTCACCGGCGTCTTCCAAACCGTCAACCAATACCCGAAGCACTTCTGCATCAACTTTTTCGATTGCTGTAATCTTATCAGTAATGCTTCCCTGATGCCCCATCTCGTCCGGAGCTTCCACATGAATATAGGCAAAATCATATCCATCCCGGGTAAGTGCCTGCACTGCAGCAGTTGCTTTCCCCCTGTAATTCGTATGAAGTCCTCCATTTGCACCTTCAACAATGATACGATCCATTCCGGCACCCACTGCAATACCCTTTAACAGATCTACCGCAGAGATCATCACACCTCTTTTACCGGTACGTTCCTCAAAAGAAGTCAGTGACGGCTTTGTCCCTGCTCCCCAGAACCATGCAGAATTTGCCGGATGAAGCCCCTTTTTCCGACGTTCTTCATTCAGCGGATGATGATTCAGAATCTCATAACTCTTCTTCATCATCTCCCTGAGCACTGCATCTTCCGGAAGATAATCACCGATTCCTTTTGTAAGTATGTCATGCGGGGGTGTCAGTTCCACTACTTTTCCGTTTTTCCAGATCAGAAGATGGCGGTAGCTGGTTCCCACATAGAATTCGTACCCTTCCTTTTTCAGTCCTTCCTTCAGCGCTTCCACCAGCACAGCTGCATCTTCTGTGCTGATCTCGTCCGAACTGTGATCTATCATCGTCCGATCCTCATATGCACCTTCTTCTTCAGATAATGTTACAATATTACATCGGAAAGACACATCCGTCTCTTTCATATCCACACCTATACTGAGCGCCTCCAGAGGTGAACGTCCTGTATAATATATCTTCGGATCATATCCCATAACCGCCAGATTCGCAGTATCACTTCCCGGAGCCATTCCTTCCGGAACCATCGATGCCATACCAAGTTCCGCTTTGGCTGCAAGCTCGTCCATCATCGGAGTAACAGCTGCTTCCAGTGTTGTCTTTCCTTCCAGTTCTTTCAATGGTCTTCCGGCCATTCCATCTCCAAGCACTACAATGTACTTCATGTCCTCACTCCCATTCCTTTTCTGCCTGATCCTCACAGTTCAGATATCCGGAGACATCCTGACTGTTATTTTTGATCTTCCACTCGTATCATATGTAATATCTGGTTTTTATACAACTTTGATCTGGTCTCATAATCTCCTTCCATCATCACCGGAGTTATGAATCCAAATTCTCCCTTCAGTTCAGGAACCTTAACAATCTCAACCTCCCCAAAAGACTCTTTCAGTGACGGAAGCAGCTCGTCTGCCTCTCCCCTGATACGAATAAAGAATCTTCTCTTTGCATCTGCTTTGTCCTCCAGATGAAGCTTTTCTTCTTTCCACATCGTCATGATGTTGCGGTTCAGATGCTTGGCCGCATCTACTACATCAGCGACAACTGCACTTGCGGTCGGAAGCTTACCTGCTCCGCTTCCATAGAACATTGCATCTCCCAGCACATTTCCATGAACAAAAATTGCATTGAAAACATCATTTACATTGTATAACGGATGTTCCGGATAGAGCATACACGGAGCAACGATGGCATGCAGTCTGTTTCCTGCATAACGTTTGCTGGAGGCCAGAAGCTTGATCGTTGTTCCCATCGTTTTCGCATATTTCATATCTTCTACTGTGATCTCCGTGATTCCCTCACAGTATATGTCTTCAAAATCCACCTGCTGTCCCGAGATCAGAGAAGACAGGATCGCAATCTTTCGGCAGGCATCATAGCCTTCCACATCCGCTTCCGGATTGCGCTCGGCATAGCCATTTGCCTGTGCTTCCTTAAGAACAGTATCATAATCTGCACCTTCATAGAACATCTTAGTCAGCATATAATTGGTCGTTCCATTCAGGATACCTGTAATTTCTTCAATCTCATCTGCTGTCAGTGAAGAGTTGAGCGGACGAATGATCGGAATTCCTCCTCCGACACTTGCCTCAAACAGGAAATTGATACTGTGCTCTGCAGCAATTGACAGAAGCTCCGCACCGTGTGCCGCCACGAGTGCCTTATTGGAAGTCGCAACACTTTTTCCCGCCTGCAGACATTTCTTGACAAATGTATAAGCCGGCTCAATTCCTCCCATGACTTCTACCACGATCTGAATATCATCATCCTCAAGGATCACATCAAAATCATGTATAATTTTTTCCTGCACCGGGTCTCCCGGAAAATCCCTAAGATCAAGCACGTACTTTACATTCAGTTCATCTCCGATACGCTGGTTGATCCGGGCTCCATTGGTATTGATTACCTCGACCACTCCGGAACCTACGGTTCCATAACCCATAACTGCTATATTTATCATAAAGTCCTCCCTCTATTTCTGCGCTGTTTTTTTCAGATAGGCATTGATGAATGAATCAATATTTCCATCCAGAACAGCGGTTACATTACTGTTTTCCTCATTGGTCCTGTGATCCTTGACCATTGTATACGGCTGCATCACATAGGATCGGATCTGATTACCGAATCCAATTTCTTTCACTTCACCACGGATATCAGATACTTTATCTGCCTGTTCCTGTTCTTTGATAAGCTTAAGCTTGGCCTTGAGCATCTGCATGGCTTTTTCTTTATTATGATGCTGAGATCTTTCATTCTGGCACTGTACAACAATTCCAGTAGGAAGATGCGTAATTCGAATTGCGGAAGAAGTCTTATTGACATGCTGTCCTCCCGCACCACTTGCACGATACGTATCAATCTTAAGATCCTCATCTGCAATCTCAATATCAATATCGTCTTCAATATCCGGGATCACATCCAGAGACGCGAATGAAGTCTGCCGTTTTCCCGCTGAATTAAACGGTGAAATACGTACCAGCCTGTGGACTCCCTTTTCGGATTTCAGGTATCCATAGGCATTTTCTCCATTCACCTCAAATGTGATCGCCTTAATCCCAGTAATATCTCCATCCAGATAATCCAGGACCTGCAGAGAAAATCCCTTTCTTTCTGCCCAGCGACTGTACATTCGATATAACATGTTCGCCCAGTCACAGGACTCCGTTCCTCCCGCTCCTGCATGAATCGTCACGATTGCATTGCAGACATCATATTCACCCGACAATAACGTCTGGATTCTAAGTCCCTCAAACAGAGATTCAAATTCCCGGATCTCTCCTCCGATTTCTTTAAGCATAGAAGAATCTTCTTCCTCATATCCCATATCAATCAGAATGCAGATATCATCATATGATGCATATAGTTGATGAATGGTTTTCACCAGTTCCTGAAGATTCTTCAATTCTTTCATCAGCTTCTGTGATTCTTCCGGATTATCCCAGAAACCGGGTTCTTCTACTTTACGTTCCAGCTCCTCGATTCTTCTCTCCTTGCCGGTTACGTCAAAGTGAATCCCTCATCTCGGCAAGAGGTTCTTCATAAGCATTCATTATACTTTTAAATTGATCTAATTCAACCACTTTCTTCACCTCTTTCTGTTTCATGATCAAGCCTTCTGCTGACGTTATTTTCGTCCGCAGCACTGCTTATATTTCTTTCCGCTTCCGCATGGACACGGATCGTTCGGATATACTTTCTTTTCCGCACGTTTTTTCGGTGCGCGGGTCGCAGATTCATCTTTATTGGTACCTGTAACCTTCGCCACCTGTTCTCTCTCTACCTTCTGCTCCAGTTTTACATGGAAGATAGTACGTACGGTATCCTCTGTAATACTTCTGGTCATCTCATCGAACATTTCATATCCGATCATCTTATACTCTACCTTCGGATCTCTCTGTCCGTAAGCCTGCAGACCGATTCCCTGACGAAGCTGATCCATATCATCAATATGTGCCATCCACTTCGCATCAATCACTTTCAGAAGAACCACACGTTCAATCTCACGTATCTGTTCTGTCTCCGGGAATTCGGATTCTTTCATCTCATAAGCCTTTGCTGCACGTTCCTTCAGCATATGCTTCAGTTTTTTCTGATTCATATCCCTGACATCATCTTCTGTAACAGGCGCCATCGGGATCGTATTATGAATGGTCATATTCAGTTCTGTCAGGTTCCACTCGTCATAGTCCTGATCGGCACTGATGACCATATCTACCACATTCTCCACATAATCATTCATCATATGGAAGATAGAATCACGCATATTATCTCCGTCAAGAACATGACGTCGTTCTTCATATATAATCTCTCTCTGTTCATTCATTACCTGATCATATTCCAACAGGTTCTTTCGAATTCCAAAGTTATTGTTCTCAATCTTTTCCTGTGCTTTTTCAATTGCACTGGAAAGCATCTTATGTTCGATCTGTTCTCCTTCTTCCACGCCCAGTGCACTGAACACATTCATCAGTTTCTCGGATCCAAAGAGACGCATCAGATCATCTTCCAGAGAGATATAGAATCTGGATTCTCCCGGATCTCCCTGTCGTCCGGAACGGCCACGCAGCTGATTGTCAATTCGCCTGGATTCATGGCGCTCAGTACCAATGATCTTCAGACCTCCTGCTGCCCTCGCTTCATCATCCAGCTTAATATCCGTACCACGTCCGGCCATATTGGTAGCGATGGTTACTGCATCATGTACACCTGCCTGTGCAACGATTTCAGCTTCCATCTCATGAAATTTGGCGTTCAACACATTATGTTTGATTCCGCGGCGTTTCAACATGCCACTCAGAAGTTCAGAATTTTCAATCGTAATCGTACCAACCAGTACCGGCTGATGTCTTTCATGGGCTTCTTCAATTGCATCACAGACAGCACGAAACTTTTCTTTCTGTGTTTTATATACTGCATCCTCAAGATCCTTACGTATAACCGGAACATTGGTCGGGATCTCAATAACGTCCATTCCATAGATCTCACGGAATTCTTTTTCCTCCGTCAATGCAGTACCTGTCATACCTGCTTTCTTTGTAAACTTATTAAACAGGTTCTGGAACGTAATGGTTGCCAATGTCTTACTTTCCCGCTTTACCTTTACATGCTCCTTTGCTTCAATTGCCTGATGAAGTCCATCCGAATAACGACGTCCGGGCATAATACGACCTGTAAATTCATCCACAATCAGAACTTCATCGTCTTTTACAACATAATCCTTATCCCGGAACATCAGATTATGTGCCCGGAGTGCCAGAATGATGTTATGCTGAATTTCCAGATTTTCCGGATCTGCAAGGTTGTCAATATGGAAGAACTTCTCAACCTTTTTCACACCATCCTCTGTCAGATTAATATTCTTTTCTTTCTCATTGACAATAAAATCACCAGTCTCTTCAATCTCTTCACCCATGATGGCATTGATCTTGGAGAACTCTCCACTGGCTTCTCCCCGTTCCAGCTGCCGTGCAAGAATATCACACGCATCATAGAGCTTTGTTGACTTTCCACTCTGTCCGGATATGATCAGCGGAGTTCTTGCTTCATCGATCAATACAGAGTCAACCTCATCGATCAAGGCATAATTCAGTCCTCTCTGAACCAGCTGTTCCTTATATATAACCATATTGTCTCTCAGATAATCGAATCCCAGCTCATTATTCGTAACATAAGTAATGTCACAATTGTATGCCGCACGCCGTTCATCATTATCCATGCCGTTCAATACAACTCCGACCGTCAGTCCCAGGAATTCATGAACCTGTCCCATCCACTCAGCATCTCGCTTTGCCAGATAATCATTGACCGTTACAACGTGAACTCCTTTTCCGGACAATGCATTCAGATATGCCGGAAGTGTTGCAACCAGCGTCTTTCCTTCACCAGTCTTCATCTCAGCAATACGTCCCTGATGAAGAATAATTCCACCAATCAGCTGTACACGATAATGCTTCATTCCAAGTACACGATATGCTGCTTCTCGAACGGCCGCATATGCTTCCGGGAGAATATCATCCAGAGTCTCACCATTTACCAGACGCTCTTTGAATTCTTTCGTTTTATTTCTTAACTCTGCATCCGAAAGGCTCTGCATCTCAGAATCCAGTGCTTCAATTGCATCTACGATCGGATAGATTCTTTTCAATTCATTTTCACTGTGCGTTCCAAATAATTTCTGTATTAAACCCATATTGACTGTATGCTCCTTACTACTAATTATAGTCACAATACGACCACTCTAATCCCCATTCTAGCACTATCTATAATTCAATTCAACCCGTTTATAAAGTGTTCACAAACTGTTTACCTCACTGTTACAGTTCACTCCTGCCTGTACTGTTTTACTTTCTGATAAGGAATCGTTCCTCCAAACAGATCCAGTGCACTTCCTATGGTAAAATCCAGCTTTCCATGTGAAATCTTCTGAAAATGCCGCAGATCCTCCAGACTTCCGATCCCCCCGGCGTAAGTGACGGGTATCTGCTGCTGTGCGCTCAGGATTCCAATCAGATCATCCTCCACGCCGGAAGCCTTGCCCTCCACATCTACTCCATGCACCAGGAATTCATCACAGTATGAAGAAATCTTTTGAAGTATCTCTGCATCCAGTTTCACCTGAGTAAAGGTCTGCCACCGGTTTGTCACGATATAATATTCTCCGTCCCTTTTTCGGCAGCTTACATCGATCACTACATGCTCTTTTCCTACCGCCTTGCAAAGCTCCTCCATTCGTTCCCATCGGATCTTTCCATCCTGAAACACATATGAAGTCACGATCACATGACTTGCCCCTGCCTCAATATACTCCGCGGCATTTTCAGCTGTAATGCCTCCACCGACCTGAAGTCCGCCCGGATATGCTGTCAGCGCCTTTACTGCCTGCATCTTTGTCTGTTCATAATATCTGGAAGACGGCGGATTCAAAAGGATCACATGTCCTCCCTTCAATCCGTCTTTCTGATACAGATGTGCATAATAATCTGCATCCTGAACGGATGAATAATTCTCCACCGCCTGATCATTTTCATCCGTAAGACTCCCTCCCACAATCTGCTTAACTTTTCCATTATGAATATCAATACATGGTCTGAATTTCATTCTATCTATGTACTCCTTGTATAGTATCTGCTGTTCTTATCGGCATATTTTACCACACTAAAGCATTTAAGTCCAGTAAAAGAGCCACAGGAAATGCCTCCATTTCTTTTCAGCACTTCCTGCAGCTCCTGGTTTCTGATCCAAAGGATCTTGTTATTTCTGATTTTCTTCTACCGTATTGTTTGTATTGTCTGTCATATCATTCGCAGTATCATTCGCAGTATTATCCGTATTGTTATTGTTATCCAGACCGTTTTCTATATTATCAATACCGTCTTGCACATCATTTCCAATATCTTCAACAACACCGCCATTGTTATTGTTATTGTTATTGTTATCTGTGGTTCCTTCCGTCGCAGCATTGTCATTGGCTGCATTGTCATCATTTGTATTATTGCCGCAGGCTGTAAGCCCCATCATCACTCCTGTACACATCAGAATAAATACCCATTTTTTCAACTGTTTCATTTTTGATCTCCCTTTCATGTATATTCATCTATAATCAAGTATTACTTGTTGCTTGTAATATTTGCAGATTATGCCCGACATATACCATGGAAATCATGGGATTTTTTACTAATTATTCTTTTTTTACAGCCGTTCTGCAATCTGACCGCTGCGATATGCTGCCATCAGGATTTCCAGATCCTCAATCTGTTCTTTCAGTTCTCTTCCAGTATCCGTATCTCCTACTTTTTTACGTTCCAGAACCCGTTCTACAACTGTACTGTCCGAATGAATATCACTTTCCTTTTCGATTGCTGCTTCTGTGGATTCAAACGGCTCATGTGCAGCAAGAATCAGTCCATAGGAATTGTAGATCAGTGTATATCCTGCAATTCCGGTTTCTTTCTGATAGGCTCTGGAAAATCCGCCGTCAATAACCAGGACTTTTCCACCGCATTTGATCGGATTTTCTCCGTCCTTGCTCTTCACCGGAACATGACCATTCACAATATATGAGCCCTCACTTGGAAGTCCGAATTCCTTCAGAATATTATTGACCACTTTCTCGTCTTCCAGCAGGCGGTAATATGCATTCTTTTTCTCTTTATGCGTCTCTTTTTCCGCAAGGAAATACCGTTCAAACGTGGCCATCTTATCCTTTCCAAACAGCGGCGAATTCTCACTGAGCCAGATGTACCACATCATATCTTTTCCACGTTCTCTTTCCTTCGAGTCCACCGCATAGAAGCCTTTTCTTACATAGCTCTCCAGAATCTCATAGAGACTCTTTCCTTTATATGTATGTCCATAAAGACGCACTCTTTTCAAAGTTCCGTCTTCATTCAGCGGAACACAGCCATGATACAGCAGATTGCCATTATATACCTTATACAGTCCTCCTTTATTCAGGAGGAACTTCATATGACTCTGCAGCTTCTCACAATTAGTAAATGCCCGTTCCAGACGCTCCATGATATCCTCTTCCTCTTTGGTAAGAGCGTATGGTTTTTTCGGATCAATCGTAGGGAAGTTCTTATCAAGCAGTTCATATTCCTGTCCATCCAGTTCTATGGTTCCTTTTTCATAATCAATATGATGCAGAAGATTTCTCTTTTCCAGCTTAAATCCCGGATTTTTCTTGATAATCTGTCCTTCAACCTTGAACTGGATCACTGAGATTGCCTTGTGCATCTTGATATCCATCAACATTTCGCTCGGGTTATAGTTCGGATGACCTTTCAACTTAAAGCACTCACATGGATCATCCCTGTATGTACTCACTGCAAACGTCGCCAGAGGAAGCAGATTGATTCCGTAACCTTCTTCCAGAATGTCCAGATTGCCGTACCGCGCACAGATTCGAATTACATTGGCAATGCATCCTCTCTGCCCGGCGGCAGCTCCCATCCACAACACATCATGATTTCCCCATTGAATATCTACAGAATGATAGCTTATCAACTTATCCATAATAATGTGTGGTCCCGGCCCTCTGTCAAATATGTCCCCAACAATATGCAGATGATCGACCGTCAGTCTCTGAATCAGCTCGCACAGCGCAATAATAAATTTCTCTGCCCGTCCGATTTGAATAATCGTATTAACAATGGAATTGTAATAGGATTCCTTATCCGTAATCTCCGATTTTTCGGTGATCAATTCTTCAATCACGTACGCAAAATCAGGCGGCAGTGCCTTTCTGACCTTGGAACGGGTATATTTGCTTGCCGTTCTCTTACACACCTCGATCAGACGGTACAATGTAATCTTATACCAGTCTTCCATGTTTTCCTCAGTCTTTTTAATTCTGTCCATCTTTTCCTTCGGATAATAAATTAGAGTAGCAAGGGTCTGTTTCTCCCTGCTACTCATAGTATTTCCGAATACATCATCGATTTTACGGCGCACTGATCCCGAGCCATTCTTAAGAACATGCGAAAAAGCCTCATATTCACCATGAATATCAGTCAAAAAATGTTCCGTGCCTTTCGGCAGATTCAGAATCGCCTGCAGATTAATAATCTCCGTCGATGCTTTGGCGATGGTTGGATAAAGCTGAGAAAGTCTCTCCAGATACCTCTCTTCTAACTCTTTCATAACTTCCTCCCATAATATAATAACATTCTATATCATACAGTTCCTTCCAAACTGAATATAGGCATACCCGTCTTAAAATTGAATCACATCCGACATATCATATCTTCCCGCCGGTTTCCCAGCCAGAAATCTTGCCGCTTCCACAGCACCTTTTCCAAATACCGCTTTGGAATAAGCCGTATGTCTGAATTCGATCACTTCATCCGTTCCGGCATAGATCACTTCATGATCCCCAACGATCGTTCCACCGCGAACCGCAGAGATTCCAATCTCTTTTCCTCCCCTTTTCTGACGCACCTGGCTTCTGTCATATACATATGTATACGGATTTCCTACGGATTCATTAATAGAATCTGCCAGAGCGATTGCAGTCCCACTCGGTGCATCCAGTTTCTGATTGTGATGTCTTTCCACCAGTTCAATATCGTAGCCTGCAGGAGAAAGTACCTTTGTTGCATCCTGCAGAAGCTTTAACAGCAGATTAATTCCAAGCGACATATTGGCAGACTTCAGGACAGCCACTTTTTTTGCGGCCTCTTCTACTTTTGCAAGCTGCTCATTAGAAAGACCCGTCGTACACAGTACAACCGGAACCTTTCTTTCCACACAGTAATCAAGAAGTGCATCTATCGCTGCCGCGTTTGAAAAATCAATAATCACGTCCGCTTTTATATTACACTTTTCAATACTGTCAAAAACGGGATATTCATTCGGGATTCCCATGTATTTATCAATTCCGGCAACCAGTTCAATCCCTTCACTGTTCTTAATAATATCCGTGATTACACGTCCCATATGTCCATTGCATCCATGCATGATTGCCTGTACCATCTTTTTCATCCTCCTGTTATATCATGTGAAAAAAGGATATCATATTGTATCATCAGATATGATATCCTTCTAATTTTTATTATACAACTTTTTCTATTATTAAGCCAGCTTAATACCAAATTCTTTCATTGCTTTTGCCAGTGATTCCTCATGAGCTTTTGAAATCTCTGTCAGTGGCATACGAAGCGGTCCGCAGTCTACACCCATCAGCTGCATCGCTTTTTTTACCGGGATCGGATTCACTTCACAGAATAACTGCTCAACCAGCGGAAGCGCCTTTAACTGCAGTGCCGCACTTCCAACAATATCACCGTTAAAGAATCTTTCGCAGATATCATGTGTTTCATCCGGTGCAACATTGGATAGTACAGAGATAACACCCTTTCCGCCAAGAGAAAGAATTGGAACAATCTGGTCATCATTGCCGGAATACAGATCAATCTTACCGTCTGTCATAGCCATAATTTTTGCAATCTGAGAAATATTACCGGAAGCTTCCTTAATTCCGACAATATTATCTACATTTTTCACGAGTTCCGCAACTGTTGCAGGCTCGATATTGCATCCGGTTCTGCTCGCAACACTATACATGATGATCGGTGCTTTTGCTTCCTTTGCAACGGCTGTAAAATGAGCGATCAGGCCATTCTGTGTTGCCTTGTTATAATACGGTGTCACCAGAAGCAGTCCGTCTGCTCCGTATTCTGCTGCCTCTTTTGACATATCAATTGCAGTTCTGGTACAGTTGGATCCGGTTCCTGCAATAACCGGAATTCTTCCCTTTGCGCGATTGATTGTGAACTTCACACATTCCATGTGCTCTTCCTCAGTCATCGTAGCAGATTCACCTGTTGTTCCGCATATTATAATAGAGTCTGTCTTTTTCTCGCAGTGAAAATCAATCAATTCGTCCAGTTTATCATAATTAATACTTCCATCTTCATGAAATGGTGTAACGATTGCCACACCGGCTCCTGTAAAAATAGCCATTTTACTTCTCCTGCCTTTCCTTATAACTATCAAAATTCTATCATCAAAGAAATGTGATGTCAATGGAAGAAAGTCTATTTACTTACATATACCGGCATGCGAATCACCAAACCTGTTCTATTTCAGACTGACACCTGCCAGATCTCTGACCACTTCTCCTGCTATGATCAGCCCCACTACCGACGGTACAAACGCGGTTGACCCCGGGATATCTCTTCGTTCCGTACATTTATGCTTTGCTCCGGGTGGACAGATACAATGAGTTCTGCAGCTGATCGACATATCTTCGATCGGACGAATCGGCTTTTCTTTCGAATATACAACTTTCAAATGTTCAATATTTCGCTTCTTTAATTCCCGCCGCATGACTTTTGCAAGCGGGCAGACAGACGTCTGATAGATATCAGCTACCTGAAATCCCGTCGGATCCAGTTTGTTTCCCGCACCCATACTGCTGATGATCGGCACACCGGCATCTTTTGCTTCCAGAACCAGCTGAATCTTGGCAGTTACCGTATCCACCGCATCTATAATGTATGAATATTGTGTAAAATCAAACTCGTTTTGTCCCGCTGTGAATGATCAGATCTGCTCCCATTGCAATCGGATTCTGAAAGTAAGGGGTCAGATCCAGCAGATATAGCAGAATTCTTTCACTGTCTGTATCCCCTTCCTGCACAGTTACATATCGATTCAGTCTTGGATAATCAAAAATCGTTCCATTATGAATCAGCGTCCATGACCTTCCGCTTTCATCTTTTCTGGTATATGGATGGCAATTTTTATACTCTACATTACCTATAGTTGCATATCGGATATGTGCAAATGCATTTTTCACTGTAACAGGAACGGACAGACGCTGTTTCAGATAAGCACTATTCGTTGCCTGCACAGGTTCTTTTTCTATCTGAACTTCTGATCCTTCCATACATGCCAGCCCCCAGCCATGTGGATGCTCGATGCTGTGAGAATAGAATTCTTTTAAATAGTCATTCACCTGAATATAATCCACTGAATTAACTCCAAATAATTCGCACATATGATGTCTCCCTTCTTCGTTTATATATTATTCCTATCAGTTTAATATGTATTATAT
>NZ_JAFBIZ010000129.1 GCF_021531995.1 Faecalicatena contorta | reverse complement strand
CAGTATAGCATATGGAAAAATAAGACGCAAGAAAAACTTAAACAAAAAAATTTAATTGCCGATGTTCAAACCACTTGACTTAACGGAAAATAGTTAATATAATACAATCAAAACTTAACTGAATAGTGTTAGGTTTAAGAAAATTTGAAAATGAGGTTGTATAAGGTGCCTTGAAACTTTGGATAAGTAGAGGGGTTTTTCCTTGAAGATGATGTGGAAGGAGGTGAATGGAATGTCTGAATTAAAGAATGGATTTCTGACAGCAGAAGAGGTAATGGATATTTTACAGGTCAAGCAGTCAAAGGCATACCAGATTATCCGCCAGCTGAATAAAGAACTCAGCGAAATGGGACTGATCACAGTGCCAGGGCGTGTGGATGCCAATTATTTCAAGAAAAAGTTGTTTTATGAAGAAAAATAGGAGGTACTTAAGATGGCTGTATATCAGGAAAAAGACAAAGGTACATGGAGAGTGGTGTTCCGGTACACCGATTTTACCGGGGAAAGAAAGCAGACGCAGAAACGTGGATTCAAGACCAAACGGGAAGCGACTGCATGGGAACATGAAATGATGCTTCGAAAAGGAAATAAGCTGGATATGACGTTTGAGAGCTTTTATGAGATTTATTCCGAGTATAAACGTCAGAGGGTAAAGGAAAGTACATTTGAGACGAAAAGTCACATTGTGCGGACAAAAATCCTTCCGTACTTTGGAAAACGGAAAATCAACGAGATCACAGTGGCGGATGTGATCGCCTGGCAGAATGAGATGATGGCATACCGGGATGAAAAGGGCAAGCCTTATTCTGTGGATTATCTGAAAACGATTCAGGCACAGCTTACAGCAATTTTCAATCATGCGGTGAATTATTATAATCTGCCCTGCAATCCGGCAAGACAGGCAGGAAGTATGGGAAAAGAGATTCCGAAGGAAATGAAGTTCTGGACAAAGGAACAGTATTTGAAATTTGCCGAGGCAATGATGGACAAGCCCAGATCCTATTATGCCTTTGAGATGCTGTACTGGACCGGAATCCGGGAAGGAGAGCTGCTTGCCCTTACTCCGGCAGATTTTGATTTTGAAAAACAGACGGTGCGGATCAATAAAACGTATCACCGTATGAAAAAGCAGGACATTATTACCTCGCCCAAGACTGCGAAAAGTAATCGGATCGTTGTGATGCCGGAGTTCCTCTGTGAAGAGATGCAGGACTATTTTCAGATGTATTATTCACTGGCACCGGATCAGCGGATCTTCCCATTTTCCAAATCCTATCTGAAACATGAGATGGAAAGGGGATGCAAAGCGACAGGAGTTCCGGTTATTCGGATTCATGATCTTCGCCACAGCCATGTTGCGCTTTCATAGGGATATTTTTAGAAGTGGGCTTGAAACCCTTATGTAATGGGAGTTTCCGGCAGTTGCCTATGCTCCCTTTTTAGATTTGTCAGTATCTGTTGCAGCTTCTAAAGCTACTTTTTCTTTTTCAGCACGTTCTTTCTCAGCTTTGCGTCGGTTGTAGGTTCGATTCCACGCACGCTTGCGACGTTTCCGTTCTTCTTCGGCTAATTCTTCCGGTGTCAGTTCTGGCATTGGAACATCCAGCTTGCCTACATATTTGAGATAAATGTCGATTTCCTGTGTGCGTTCCCCTGTTGACTTGTCAGCTTCGTGAACTTCAATTCTGTCTATAAATTCGTGAATCATTGGTGTGGTCAGTTCAGAAAAATCTGTGTACTTATGAACCAGTGCGATGAATTTATCGACATTGGAAGCTTCTTCCTTTGCTGTGGCTAACTGCTCTCGGGCAGAAGTAAGGAATTCTTCTAATTCCGCCTGTTCCTTTTCGTAATCAGCAGACAGCAATTCAAAACGCTTATCCGACAGCTTCCCGGATACATTATCTTCATAAATACGTTTTATCAGATGATCAAGTTCAGTAACCCTCTTTTCAGATTTTGCAATCTTTTTTGTGAGAGCCTTCGTATCTGATTCCTGCTTCAGAACATTGGATTTTCTAACCTTTTCCAGAAATTCATCCTCATGTTCTTTGACATAGCTTGCCGTATATTGCAGTGTTGTCAAAATCAGGTCTCTGACCACATCTGTTCTTACGTGGTGTTGGGAGCATTTGTTTTCAAAATGTCCCTTTGCCTTGCTGTAGGTAGAGCAGGTGTAATTATTCTGTGCATTGGTATATTTACCGGTCGGATTTCCATCCTTATCCTTTTTCTCATAGCCTTTTGTGCGGTGGTTGAACATTTTAGCACCACAATCTGCGCAAAACATGAGTCCGGTCAATGGATTTGCTTTGCCCTGTGCGATTGGGCGGTGCTTGGTCTCTCTGATTTTCTGAACCATATACCAGGTGTCTTCATCAACAATAGCTTCCTGCGTATCTCTGAATATCAGCCAGTCCTCCGGATTAGCATATTGGGAATGCTTGTCCTTGTATGATTCCTTGAAGGTTCTGAAATTAACTGTGTGCCCCATGTATTCCGGTTTTGATACGAGGTCTGTGATAGTGGTAGCTGTCCACGAATAAGGTCTTGTCATATCGCATTTACCTCTGCAAGTACCGAGTCCTTGTTTTGCAAGATAGTAGGAAGGACGTTCAACCTTTTCGTTTGTAAGAATTCTCGCAACCTGCATCGGTCCATTCCCTTCAATAATCAACTGGAAAATGCGTCTTACCACAGCAGCGGCTTCTTCATCAACAAGCCAGTGGTTGTTATCTTCCGGGTCTTTTTTGTATCCGTAGATGGCATTAGAAGTCAGATGCTTGCCTTCCATACCTTTATTGCGAAGTACAGACTTGATTTTTCTGCTGGTATCACGCACATACCATTCATTCATAATGTTTAAGAATGGTGCAAATTCATTGGATTCAGAATGCGTGCTGTCAACACCATTGGAAATAGCAATAAAGCGGACGCCTTTTTCTCGGAACAGAACCTCTGTATAAAAGCCTACTTCCAGATAATTTCTGCCGATTCGGCTCATATCCTTGACGATAACACATTCGATTTTTCCTTCTTCAATGTCAGCAGTCAATTGCTTCCAATCCGGTCTGTCAAAGTTTGTGCCGCTATACCCATCATCGGTATAGTGAGCAAGGTTCGTAAACCCCTGTTCTTTGGCATACTTTTCAAGCATTTTCTTCTGGTTTACAATGCTGTTACTGTCTCCATTCAGTTCATCATCTCGTGACAGTCTCTCGTAAAGTGCTGTTATTTTGTTGTTGTCCGGTCTCTTCATAAAATCTCCTTTCCGAGGTATCCATACCTCTGTGACCGGGCATCTATGGATGAATTTATTCTACCATAGATACAGGGTCACTGCTATATAATCTTGTGATTCGGGAACAGATTTTCTAAAAATGACCATAAAAATGACAGGGTATGTAACCCTGTCATAAAGTCAGAAATTGTTCCTTCACTTATAGGAGAAATTCGAGGGGATAAACGGAACTGTTTTTTATAGCTTTTAGAATTGTTGTCAGCATTTATACAACACTAATCAGCCTTAAACAGCTACATTTATTTATTGCGGTCTAATTCATCAATATACTCTTCAAGACATATACCCTGTGAATATATTTCTTTTGCTGCTTCTTTTCCAACATACCGATAGTGCCAGGGTTCGTTAATCACTCCGGTTATATCCGTTTTGTCAGATGGATAACGCTTGATAAAACCATATTTGTGTGCGTTTTCAGCAAGCCATGTATAGACAGCATCACTGGAATTAATTGTTTTATCAGCATTTATATCAACAGCAATGCCAATCTGATGCTCGCTTGTTCCCGGTATTGCCACCCATTGCTCTGCAAGTCGTTTTGCCTCTGAACTGCTATGACCCTCATTTTTATATGCGTCTATTTTCTCATCCATCAGTTGCTGTTGCTTTTCTGTTGTACGATAGCCAGCGGCAACAAACAGCCCATATCCTTGCGCCCTTGCATCATCAAACATATCCTGCAAGTCCGGATAGATTCGAGAATCAACTTTTTCGCCATTAGATAGTTCGGTTAGCTCCACCTTATAATTATGGGGAATGTAGTTTTCATGATTAACAAGCAATAAATTCCAGCCATAATCATTATTTGCAGCATGATGTGTAATTCCAATTCCCTTTACAGCCAGCACATAAAGTATAATAATCAAAGCAGAGAGAAGTAGTACCCATTTTCGCATTCTCTTTTTATGTTCATGCCGTTTCACTTATTTAATCTCCGTTCTCTTATAAACACGATATAATATAGGTTGAAGGATCAGACAAACTACGGCATAAACAGGCACAATTACCGTTGCAGAGGTCATAATTTTTCCTCCAATTTCAATCAAAGCTGATTCTTTTAAGTCATTATAAATATCCAACAATTGATCCGGGAAAAAGGAACAGAAACCCGGCAGCGTAATAATTCGACTTAAAAAAGGAAACACACACAAAACAATAAAAGGTACAATAATTGCGGTAGCAGTGGAGTGACTAAATGCAGATACTAACATAGCAAGTGTAGCTGCAAATAATGTACCGATATAACCGCCTGCTACAATAAAAAGATAAGCCCTGAAAAAAGTAATATTGTAAACAGACCGCCACATATCTAATTGAAGCGGACAACCTGCGCCATCTGCACCGAGTACGCAAATGATAGTCAGCGTATAAAGCACTACAAAGACTATATAGAAAACTGAGGTAATCAGAAAACCCGCACCTACTTTTGATACAATAGCCTTGTTCCTTCCCATCTTAGCAGAAAAAAAGATGGAATCTGCTTTTGTCTGAAACTCGTCTGAAAAAATACCTGAGACCAAAAAACCAATCATCAAAGCTAACATCAAAATAAATGTTGATATGTTTTGCAGCAATGCTGCCCAACCATCCGTATATTCATAGTAAAATGGAGTGTCCAACGCTTCATATCGTTGAATCAAAAAATCCTTTTCTTTCTGCGTATAATATTCCTTACCGGAATCCAACCAATTTTTCAACGTAGAAATCCGCTTTTCATACAGCTTATTTACATCGTCCTCGGACACGCTGTCAGCGGCAAAATAATTGTAGTCTCTGTAATCGCTCCATGCGGAACTGATAACATCAAGAATACCCAAAATGCCTTGTTTCTCTGAAAATGCCTGATCCTGTTTTGCAATGTCATCAGACTGTGCTTCATCGGAATTGTTAATTCTCCTGTTTTCGGCAATCACTTTTTTCAGCACATCATCGGTAAGATAGCCTGCCCATTCGTTCCTTGCGTTTCTTAGATTCTTAGCAGCCGTAAACCCAACCGAATGATTCCCGTTTTCATCCACATATTCCACTCTGTTAATAGTCAAAATGCTGGTAATTATCGTAATCACAACCATAAGCAAAATTACAATTTTGTTCCTGGATTTAGAAAACACTTTCTTCAACTCAAAATTCAGCATTTTTATCACCTGCCTTTTCTCCGAAATAATACAAAAATACATCCTCTAAAGATGCTTCCACGCATTTTGCTTCGGGAACCGGCTTTTCTTTAGAGATAATTCTTAATTCCACGCCATCGGACTCTGCTTTCATATTTGAAATCTTATATTTTTCAGCCATAGAAGAGACCGCACTTTTTCTTACAAAACATTTCCATACATCTACCGGCATGGTACGAATGAGTTCATCCGATGTTCCGCTGCGCACTAGTTTTCCGTCTTTCATCAACCAGATTTGGTTTGCGATATATTCAATATCTGATACGATATGAGTAGACAATAGTACCAATCTTTCTTCTGACAATTCACTAATCAAATTACGAAAACGAATCCTCTCATTTGGATCAAGCCCTGCTGTCGGTTCGTCTAATACCAGGATTGCAGGATTATTTAACATTGCCTGTGCGATTCCTGCTCTACGTTTCATGCCGCCTGACAATTTTTTCATCTTTCTGTTGGTAACTTTGGAAAGACCAACTTTAGAAATTAGCTCTTTCACCCGTTTCTTAGCAACAGCAGGGCGTACTCCTTTTAGAGATGCAATGTACATCAAATAGTCCTGCACCGTAAATTCGGGGTAAAACCCAAAATCCTGTGGCAAATATCCCAGTAAATTTCGATATTCACTATCCATTTCAAAAATGTCTTTTCCATTACAGGTAATACTTCCGCTTGTAGGTTTCAGCAATGTGCAAAGCATTCGCATCATCGTTGTTTTTCCCGCTCCGTTTACCCCCAGCAGCCCATATACGCCATTTGTCATAGTCATGGTCAGATGGTCTACAGCCGTAAAGTTTCCGAATTTCTTCGTTAAATCATTAAATTTCACTTCCATTTTGTAACACCTCCAAATAATGATTGCAATGATTCAATAAGCGATAGATTGCAAGAAACATATAAATAGCTGCGAATCCAATCAACAGTATCCAGACTGGAACAGCAATCTTTTCATAGATATTTTCATTTAGGACGATAAACAGCCATATAGCACTCCATAAGACGCATAAGATAATCGCAGATCCTTCGCTGAAAGAATATTTACTGCATAGCGTGCCAAAACAGATGCAGGCTGTTACACTTAACGGAAGCAAAAATTGAACCATCAGTTGAAGCAGCTCAAAATGCAGACCAACGGTTGCGGCACCGCAGAACACAGTCAATAAAAGAGTATCTGCAATGCCAAACAATAGTGTTCTTGCTGCATACACCTGTTTTAAGGAAAAATAGGAAACAGCTTCGATTTCCATAGATTTGTTTGAACTGTTTTTCCAAAATTCCGGGATAACTAAAATAACGAATAATGATGCAATTACTCCCAGACTTCTTTGGATATAAAAATCATCCTCCGCATTTTTCAAGATAAACCACAAACAAAAAAGAAGCAGAAATTGAAACAGCCACCATTTCTTTTCAATTACTTTTAACTGTGTCCATAGGAACTCATGATATGACAGTATTTTTTTCTCTTCCGCAGCATAGAAAGCTTCCAATGATTTCTTTACCGTCAATCTGATTTTCTGTTCATCAGAAATGACTGTATTATCGCTCTTATTCTCATTAGATTGCTTATTTGCGTTCATAAAATCAATCCTCCTTCAACAAATTCTTTAATAACAACCTCGCCCTTTGGATTCGATATTTCACAAGCGGTAATCCAACTTGCAGAAGCTCTGCTATTTCAGATAATTTCAAATCTCTAAAATAGTGGAAAATAATGACCTCCTGCAATTCATCAGGCAATTTTTTCAAAGCATCTTCGATTGCAATTTTATCAAAGATACCATCCAATTCCAAAATATCAGACATATCCCCTATCTCATTTGATGCACCATCCCACAAGTCATCCCTTGCCTTTTTATAATAATCACGACAAAGATTCCCGGCTATGGTATACATATAGTTTAGGGTTTTACCCATATAATGGTAATTGGAGAGTTTTTCAAAAAAGTGTACAAAGACCTCTTGCGTAAGATCCTCGGCGTATGATGTATCGGGACAGTGGTAGCAGCAGTAAGTTAATATAG
>NZ_JAFBIZ010000128.1 GCF_021531995.1 Faecalicatena contorta | reverse complement strand
ATATGGAATTATGAAAGGATAAAAATATGATTAGCAGGAATAAGAAACATGTATTACGCTCAGCTCTTGCACTTGCCATCTGTGCTGTAACCATTGCTTCCACTACCACTCGAGTTTATTCGGCACCATCGACGACGACTCTGAAAAACAAGACGTCTGATCTGCAGAATGAGTTAGATGATCTGAACAGTCAGCTGGCTGCTTTAAGCCAGGAACTGGATTCCGCATCCGAACAGGTTGAAGAATTATCTGCAGAAATCGAAAAGTCCAAGCTTGATCTCGCGTCCGCTCAGTTAAATGAGGACCTTCAATATGAATCAATGAAAGATCGTATTCAATTTATGTATGAAGGCGGCAACGTCTCACTGATACAGATATTATTCTCATCGGAAAATATGAGCGATTTTCTGAACAAAGCAGAATACGTAACTACGATCAGCGAATATGACCGTTCTATGCTGGATGAATTGCAAGAAGCACGAAAAAGTGTAGAAAAGAAACAAAAAGATCTGACAGAAAAGCAGGGTAAACTTACCGAGCTTGAAGCAGAACTGACAGAAAAGCAGAGCGAACTGAATTCAAAAATCACTTCTACATCTTCAGAACTTGCCGATTATCAGGCTCAGCTGGAGCGCGCGAAAGCTGCAGAAGAAGCACTGAAAAATGCACAGAATAACTCCTCTCCGGGGCCTGTTACTCCGTCAAACGGAAACAATACGAACGACGGCTCTCAGAATCAGCCTTCTGTTCCCGCTTCCACCACGGATGTAGCTCTGCTCGCCGCCATTCTTCAATGTGAAGCCGGCGGTTATGATGGAATGCTGGCAGTTGCAACCGTAATCATGAATCGACTTGCCAGTCCACTGTACCCAAACACACTGCAGGGAGTAATCTATCAGTCCGGTCAGTTTGCCCCTACATGGAATGGTGCACTGAACAGAGTGCTTGCCAGTGGTGCATCTGCTACTGCATACACGGTAGCCCAGGATGCCCTTAACGGCGCCAGACATTCGGCAGTTATCAACTGCTACCAGTTCCGCTCCGCATCTACCGGGGTATCCGGGATCAATATTGCGGGAAATGTATTTTTCTAGAAATCCAAATTATACAGTAAAAACAGGACTGACGGAATTAATTCCGTCAGTCCTTCTTTTTTACTGGTAATCCATGACATCAATCCATTTCATGAGGAAGTCTTTTTCCAGTTCATTCTCCTTCTCCAGCTGAGATGCCGCCACGATCGGAAGCCACTGCTGCACATATTGTTTTGCCGTATCACTCTTCTTACAGAACAGCTTCAGATACAGGTCTGCCGTTTCCTGATCTTTCAATGCAAAAAGCAGATACGTCATCGCTGCATCCGCACTTGCATTTCCCTGTGTTGCATGTGCCCAATCCACTACCGTCATCTTACCATTCTTTCCTACGATCACATTACTTGGATTAAAATCACCATGGCACAGCTTATCGTGTTTCGGCATACTTTCCAACCGTGTCAGAAGTTCATATCTCTGTGTAGCGTCCAGATCCTTCAGCTGATTGATCTGCTTTGCAAGCTTATCTTTCAGTTTTGTCAGCATCGGAGCCTTCTTTTCATGCACTTTCAACTGCAGATCCACGAAATCTGACATATATTTTTCCAGATTATCATGGTCTACCTTCATCATTTCTTCCAGTGTCTTTCCGTCCTTATATTCAATCACCAGCGCCCACTTTTCGTCAATCTGTGTCACTTCTTTTAACTTCGGTATCTCAAGCCCTGTTTCTTCCACACGCACTGTATTCAGCGCTTCATTAAAAACTGCTGATTTTGGATGCGTCTTTTCAAATACTTTCATGATACCTTCTTCTGTTTTGTAAACTTCTTTATATGGACGTTTTACAATTACCTTGGCATTTTCCAGTTTCATAGATATCCCTCCTGACTGTGTTTGGTCGTTCATTTTTCGTTATCTACATTATACACCCTCTATAAATATTTGAAAAGATATAATTGATATTTTTTTAACTTATTTTCTACCTTTATTTTTATCGTTATTTAATTAACAATCCTGTTGTAATATAATAGAGAACCAGTGCCCCCGCTTTAGCATCGGTTCTCTATCTCAAAATTGAACGTTATTTCATAAGCATATACAATGCCTGCGCATAGATCTTTGCGGTTTCGATCAAACGATCCACCGCTATATACTCATCCGCTTCATGTGCAAGCTCTGGTTCTCCCGGAAATACCGGTCCAAAAGAAACAAAGTTTTCTACATCCCGGCAATAGGTTCCTCCACCAATCACAATCGGTTCTTCCTGCATTCCCGTCATCTCATTGAACACATTTAAAAGGATCTGTACGAGTTCTGCCTCTTTGGGAATATAGAGCGGTGGTCTTTTCTGCCAGTACTCCGCTTTTAATTCATACTTCCTGCAATTTAATTCAATCGTCTTCCAGATCATGTCGAGATCTACATGAACCGGACAACGTACATCTACCTTAAGCTCACACTGCCCATCCTCCAGTTTTAAAATTCCAAGATTCATACTTAATTTTCCGGACAGTTGATCTTCGCAGGCAATTCCCATGTTTCTGCCTTCCCATCCATCTGCAAATAACGCATACAGTGCATCAAAGAATTGTGCTTCTTCTTCCGCCAAAGATACATCTCTTAGAAACTCAACCATAGGCAAGATTGCATTTTTCCCAAGCCATGGCTGCATAGCGTGGGCGCTCACGCCACGGAAGTTAAGGTTCAGACACTCACCTTCCATCGTACAGTTTTCCATCTCACCGGTTTCAAGAAATCGCTTCCGCACCACATCCAGTTCCTCTTTCGGACCACTCAGATGTACATTGGCACAATTGGGTACCGCATTTACTACAGTTCCACAATTCAGACTTTTCACATGCAGTCGTCCTGTATCAGCCTCTTTCCACTCTGTCTGAATCCGGAACCGGAGTATTCCCTTTTCCGCATGGATAACGGAGAATGATCCATCTGGAGAAAATCCCATATCTGGGCTTTTCTCTTTGGTCAGATAATACTTAATGCATCTGTGTCCGGTTTCTTCATCACATCCGATGATGTGATTCACATGATTGGAAACCGGAAGTCCACTTTCTTTTACAGCTTTCATCGCATAGAGCGCCGCTACCATCGGACCTTTGTCATCCAGGCTCCCTCTTCCATACAGTTTTCCATCTTCAATCATCGGTTCATATGGGTGGCGGCTCCACCCATTCCCGGGTGGAACCACATCAATATGAGAGAGAATTCCGATTTCTTTTCCTTCGGTCCCATATCTGACAGAACCTGCATAGCCATCATATTCCCTGGTTTCAAATCCCATATCAGCAGATAACTGAAGCACGGTTTTTAATGCAGTCTGAATATTTTCTCCAAACGGCGCTCCCTCTCTTCCTGTATCTGCATCAATCACACTGGGGATTCGAATCAGTTCCTGTACGGATTGCAACATCTCTTCTTTATAGCTGTCTATCAATGAATCTAATACTGTTTCCATCTTTTACTCCCATTACTCTGTTGGTTTCTTCACCAGTTTGAATGTATTGGTAAAGAATGAGAAGAGTGCTGAACCGGCGATCAATCCGGCAGACAGTACATTCAAGTTCTTTGTTCCCTCTTCACCGAACTTCTTCTCAATAATTAAGCGAACAGCCAGGAAGATGAGTCCTGCAACACCTGCTTTCGGATTCATAATCAGAAGGCCTGCTGCAAACATAATACCAATCTGTCGTTTCAGTCCGCTGACCAGCTGAATTACACCGCCAAGGCAGGCAAAGATCAGGATATAACGCAATACTACAGCATCTACACCCGCTTCAATCGTAGACTTATATACTGCTGCCACCGGCGGAATTCTTCCCGCCATGAAGTAAGATTTATAGAAGATAAATACTGCAACGATTGCTACTGCTGCACCCATAAGCTCTGCGAAGTACTGCTGTCTTCTTCCTTCCACTTCAAACTTCTGATTCTTTCCTTTTCCTCTTAAGATCCATCCGGTCTTCAGGTCATACCCCATGTCAGCAAATGCAGGACCTGTACATGCCGCATAACCAGCCAGGAATGCAAGTGCTTCTGGTGGGAATCCGATAAACATGCCGAGAACAAGAAAGATAATTACAGTTGCCATTGCCGGGAAATAACCGGAATGCATAGCTGAGATACCTACAAGGATCTCAGAAACCAGTGCTGCGATCATTGCATATACTACCCAGATCACCAGCTTCACCGGACTCATCTCTGCTACCAGTCCACCGATCACTGCCATAACAATTGCACCAATGATGTAGAGAATCATGCCTTTTGTCAGAGCTTTTGACATATCTTCTGCAGTTTTGGAATATACATATACTTCTTTTTCTTCTGTTGTTTCTTTTTCTTCTGTTGTTTCTTTTACTTCCTCTTTCTTCTTCGCTTCACTCTTTTCTTTGTACTTTTTGCGAATAAGAATTGCAGACTGGATCAGAGCAATCATACCGGCTCCTACCATAACTCCCTGTGGTACGTAATAAGTGCCAAGTGTATATCCAAACCAGCTTTCCCAGTAACCGTTACAGATCAAACCGATACAGAATGCGGTCAATGCTACAATATTACCCAGACCACACACACCGATAATATCCATCGGAAGTCCAACCCATGTTCCGGCAATACCTGCCACAATACCGGTTACCAGAAGCACTGCCTTTTTACCGAGTTCTGCTGCTGCAAGAATCGTCTCTGCAGTCGCGATACCGATCGGCCATGCTTCATTAGCACCCATAAGTGGTGTATCAAACATCCAGTACATCATGGTGATATCAATCAGAAATGCAATGACACCTCCGACCAGAATACCAGTACACATCTCTGGACGATCAAATACCCAGATCACAGATACACATACCATCAGCACATTTCCTGCTCCGAATGTCGCACAGGAAATTGCAGTTTCAACGATATTCTGTGTATGGATATTTTTAAATTTTTTGGTGAATCCCAGTGGGATCATACCGATGATGACCGCAATCAGCGCACCGATGATCGATGAGTTTGTACTGAGTCCAAATCTTACGATCAGCTCCATACCTATGATCGCACCAAGCACAGATGTCAGTAAGATAACGACGATAATTGCAGGGTTAAATGCTTTTGGATGTTCTTGGGAACAATAATACTCTATCAGTTCTTCATCACTATTAAATTTCTTTTTCTCTTCTGCCATACTCTCTTCTCCTTTAGAAATCCGGATCAATATCCGGCTACGCCAAGTTCCTTACATATCTTTCTTACCTCCGGATGCATATATACACCATCTTCTTCAAATACCTCTCCATCCAGAATGATCGTTGGTTTTAATATGGTGCCGTCTGTATGACTCGGTGCATCCCACTTTTCAGCCAGGATAGATGCACCCTGACTTCCAATTCCGAATTCAATGCCTCCAAATACTCTTTCATCTTCAACGATTCTTCCAGTCGGTGACATAACTCCCGGATTAAATCCAAGTGAATAATGTGCTACTCTGTAAGAAGCCGGATGATTATAGCTTGCCAACCACTCACGGAAGATATCCGCATCACGCTCCCCTTCAACTTTTGTAACCACACCGTTTTCAACAGTCAGTTTTACAGGCGATTTCAGAAGGCCGATCTCAGCCGGCGGCCACAGTGCACCGTCAAAAACCAGAGTTCCGTTGATGGTGGATTCCATGCAGTTCCAGCTGATCTGTCCGCACATCATATTGGACTGTCCTTTTTCAATGGCTCTTCTTCCGGAATGGCGAACCTTTCTTCCCTGCATCTCTCCACACAGATTCGTTCCGTTTTTGCTGAGAATCTGAACTTTATTCGCCTTTTCTATGATTGACTTCATGGTTTCACCCATCTTAATGACCAGATCGTAATCTACATTGGTGATACATCTTACGATCATATCAACATCCATACCTGTCAGGCAGGTATAACGGCAGCCACAGGATAAGGCCTTCTGCCAGGAAAGACAATGCTGTACATTTTTATCTGCAAGTTCAATCCATACATCTGCCTCACATGCTGCTGCCTGCAGTGTCTTAGGTGGATCAATACAAGTCTCCTTTGCAGTCGGATATTCCACAAGAACCGGAATCGCATCGATCGCATACGCTGCAGCCGCGATTGCATTGGCAACCCTCATGTCGGAGGAAGTATCTGCAGTAATCATTACCGTCTCACCTGGTTTTGCCAGCATCACATCGCCTACCAGTTTCATTGCTCCTTTGTATAATTCGTATTTCAGATATCCGTCTAATGATTCAAACCCCAAACGAAGTTCCATGATCCCACCTCCTAATATCCTGCTACTTTCATTCTGCGGCAAAGCTCTCTTGCCTTTTCATCCAGGTAGATACCATCCTGTTCAAATACAACATCATCAAAGATCAGGGTTGGCTTCAGAATTGTTCCGTCCGTATGGCTTGGTGCATCCCATTTTTCTCCCATGATTGCGGCGCCCTGGCTTCCAATACCGAATTCAATTCCTCCGAATACTCTTTCGTCTTCTACGATTCTTCCAGTCGGTGCTGTAACTCCCGGATTAAATCCAAGTGAATAGTGTGCCAGGCGATAACATGCTGGATCGTTGTAAGATTCGATCCACGCTTTCATGCGAGCCGCATCCTTACCACCCTCAATATTCGTAACCACACCATTTTCCAATGTTAATTTGATTGGATCCTGAAGAATACAGATGTCTGCGGGCGGCCACAGCGCTCCGTCTAATACCAGTGTTCCATTGATGGTAGATTCCAGCGGACACCAGCTGATCTGTCCACCCAACATGAACGGATAACCTTTGATGGTTCCGCGTTGTCCGGAATGACGTACCTTTCTTCCGCTCTGTCTTGCAACAAGATTGGTTCCATTTGCACTCTTAACTTCAATCTTATCCACTTTCTCGATCGTTGCTTTCAGATATTCACCAAATTCAATCATGGCATCATATTCGACATTTGCCACACAACGTGTAAGCATATCAACATCGATACCTGTCAGGCACATATATCTCACGCCATTTTTAATTGCCGCCTGCCATGACAACGTATGCTGAACGGTCTGATATGCACACTCAAACCATACATCAGCTTCCATAGCTGCCGCCTGAATCGGTTTCGGTGGATCCAGCAGAGATACCGGAGCAGTCGGATATGTAACACATACCGGAATTGCATCCAGTGCGTATGCAGCAGCCGCAAATGCTTCCATAACACGGCGGTCGCTGGAAGTATCACCAGTCACCAGTACATTTTCTCCCGGTTTTACCAGCATTACGTCACGAAGCAGTACCATTGCCCCTTTCCACGTCTCATAAGACAAATACTCATTACGAGGTTCAAATCCCAGCCTCAGTTCCATAGTTCCTTCCTCCTTTTTTCATGCAATCTGATTATTTCACTCTTAAAAAAGAAAATGACGAAGCTACAAAAAGCAACCTCGCCTTCAATATTCAGAATCGCATATACATTTTCTAAATACAACTATTTTATTTTTGAAT
>NZ_JAFBIZ010000127.1 GCF_021531995.1 Faecalicatena contorta | reverse complement strand
ATATATTTTTATGCATTTATAACATAAATTTATAGTATCAAAATAAACTGATATGTATTATAATTCATTATAGTACTTTGTAATTTGTTTCAAGAAGGAGGTACTCATGCTTGACTTTCGTTTGTTAACTTTTTTAGATTTATGCCATACAAACAGCTATACGAAAACTGCAGAAAATCTGAACATTACACAACCGGCAGTTTCACAGCACATCAGATATCTGGAACAGTATTACGGTAAAAAACTGATTCTTTACCAGAATCGACACTTTTCACTGACAAAAGAAGGGGAATATCTGTTTAAAGAAGTCGCAAAACTGCAAATTCACTCCAATAATATATTACAGAATATTCAACATCTCTCACAAGAACAGGAAACCCCTGTCATTTCCATAGGATCTAATCCTACGATTGGAGAGTTCATATTGCCAGGTCTGATTTCCTCCTATACCGCCCAGGAACCCGACTGTCGAGTTCGCTCATTTATCGGTTCGACAAAAAAACTGGAACAATTAATGCGGAACGGAGATATTAATATCCTGATTACCGATTCTATTGATACATGGCCTGAATTTGAACGTCATCCGTTTCGCAGTGAACCAGTCTGCTGTGTATGCAACCCTTTTCATCCACTTGCAGATAAAGTAATCAGTTTAAATGAATTAAAATCTGAAAGAATCGTATATCGAGAAAAATCTTCTCATGCATACTATATCCTGCAAAAATCATTTCAACGAATGGGGTATGATCTGGACACTTTTAATATTCCATACGAGGCCGGAAGTATGCATTCTATCATTCAGTATTTAAAGGACGAACTTGCTATATCATTCTTATATCGATGTGCCGTCCAGAAATACCTGGATAACGGAGAATTAAACGAGATATATGTATCAGAATTGCATGATTCCGTTGATTTTTACTACATTTATCCACAATCAACAACTACTTCTCCTCATACAAAGCAATTTCTTCAGTTTTGTCTGGAGCAACAGAAAAAATCTTAAAAAAAAGCGCCACACGCTTTATCGTGTGACGCTTTCCAGCATCTGATTATTTTCCATAATAACACTTCAGATAGATCTCTTTCATCTCTTTCATCAATGGATATCTTGGATTAGCACCTGTACACTGATCATTGAATGCCTGCTCTACCATGTCGTCCAGTGTATCCAGGAAGTATTTCTCATCGATGCCATAATCTTTAATTGTTTTCTTAATACCGATCTTTTCTTTCAGATCTTCCAGTCTTGCAAGGAAATCTTCAAATACTTCTTCATCTGTATTGCCCTTGCATCCTGCATACCTTCCAAGTTCTGCATATCTTGCCAGCGCATGCGGATACTGATACTGTGAAAATGTTCCCATCTTAGTCGGCACTTCTGCTGCATTGTATCGCATTACATCTGTCAGAAGCACTGCATTGGCAACACCATGTGGCAGATGGTGAAATGCTCCAAGCTTATGTGCCATAGAATGATTCAATCCGAGGAACGCATTGGCAAACGCCATACCTGCCATACAGGAAGCATTGGCCATCTTTTCTCTTGCGATCGGATCATTCGCTCCGTTGGCATATGCAGATGGCAAATAATCGAATACCATTTTCACTGCTTTCATCGCCAGTCCGTCTGTAAAGTCAGTTGCCATAATAGATACATAAGCTTCAATTGCATGCGTCATAACGTCAATACCAGATGCACTCGTCAGTCCCTTTGGAGCCGTCATGGCATTATCTACATCAACGATTGCCATGTTCGGTAACAGCTCATAATCTGCGATCGGCCATTTTACGCCTGTCTCAGCGTCCGTAATAATTGCAAACGGTGTCACTTCAGAACCTGTACCGGAAGAAGTCGGGATTGCCACAAAATAAGCTTTTTTACCCATTTTAGGGAATGTATATACTCTCTTTCGGATATCCATGAAGTCCATGGCCATATCTTCAAAGTTTGCTTCCGGATGTTCATACATCAGCCACATAATCTTGGCTGCATCCATTGCAGATCCTCCTCCAAGAGCAATGATGGTATCAGGCTCAAATGCTCTCATCTGATCGGTTCCTTTTTGTGCACACTGCAATGTCGGATCCGGAGCAACCTCATAGAAACATGTATGCTGGATTCCCATTTCGTCTAATTTTTCTTCAATTGGTTTTACATAGCCGTTCTTGTATAAGAAAGAGTCCGTAACGATGAAGGCTTTTTTCTTATGCATTACAGTTCCGAGCTCATCCAGTGCTACCGGCATACAGCCTTTCTTAAAGTATACTTTTTCAGGTGTTCTGAACCACAGCATGTTTTCTCTCCTCTCTGCAACTGTTTTAATGTTGATCAGATGCTTTACTCCCACGTTTTCAGATACGGAGTTGCCTCCCCAGGAACCACATCCGAGTGTAAGAGACGGAGCAAGTTTAAAATTATACAGATCTCCAATACCTCCCTGAGAAGAAGGTGTATTGATCAAAATACGGCAGGTTTTCATTGCTGCTGCATGTTTTGCAATCTTTTCTTTTTCTGCCGGATGTACATACAGAGATGCGGTATGTCCATATCCTCCATCAGCCACCAGGCGCTCCGCTTTTGCAAGAGCCTCATCAAAGGTCTTCGCGCGATACATACCAAGTACCGGTGACAACTTTTCATGTGCGAATTCTTCAGATATATCTACCGATTCCACTTCACCGATCAAAATCTTGGTGCTTTCTGGGACTTCCACTCCCGCAAGTTTTGCGATCTCATATGCGGATTTTCCAGGTATCTTATTGTTCAATGCACCGTTAATGATAATCGTCTTTCGAACCTTATCCAACTCCTCTCCCTTTTTCAGGAAGTAACATCCTCTATATTCAAATTCTTTTTTCACCTCATCATAGATGCTGTCAAGAACTGTTACGGACTGTTCAGATGCACAGATCATACCATTGTCAAATGTTTTGGAATGGATAATAGAATTTACAGCCATCTTAATATCTGCAGTATCATCTATAATAACCGGTGTGTTTCCAGGTCCAACACCAAGTGCCGGTTTTCCGGAAGAATATGCAGCCTTGACCATGCCCGGTCCGCCAGTCGCCAGAATGATATCTGCATCCCTCATTACTGTATTGGTTAATTCCAGAGATGGAACGTCAATCCATCCAATGATTCCTTCCGGAGCACCTGCTTTTACGGCTGCATCCAGAACAACTTTTGCAGCTGCAATCGTACAGGCTTTCGCAGCCGGATGTGGACTAATAATAATCGCATTTCTTGTCTTCAGGCAAAGCAACGTTTTAAAAATTGCTGTTGACGTAGGATTCGTGGTTGGAATAACCGCAGCAACCAGTCCGATCGGTTCCGCGATCTTTTTAATTCCATACGCCGGATCTTCCTCAATCACACCACATGTTTTTGTATTTTTATAAGCGTTGTAAATGTATTCTGCCGCATAATGATTCTTAATAATCTTATCTTCTACAATACCGCGTCCGGTCTCTTCCACCGCCTGCTTTGCAAGTGGAATACGCATCTTATTGGCTGCCATAGCCGCCTCAAAGAAGATCTTATCTACCTGCTCCTGCGTATAGGTAGCAAAGATTTTCTGTGCTTCTCTCATTACTTTCATCTTTGCTTCAAGAGCTTCTACATTGTCAACGATCGCTGGTACTGCTTCTTTCTTTTTGGTTGCCATAATAGTTATCCTCCCTGTAAATGCTTCCTGCTTCATTACAAGTCAAAGTATAATCACTCGTTAATTATTTGTCAATATATAATTGATATTTTTTTAACGTTTATGTTATTTTTTTAACTATTAGACAATATTTTCCTGCATTCCGTTCAATTAATCGGCTTTTTTTCAGAAAGAGCATACAAAAAGAGATCCGCTGCAGTTATATTCTGCAGCAAGACCTCGATCGTCTTAGAATCCTTCCAATCTATGTTCTGTATGTAACAGCATATGCGCTTTGTGAGACTCTGGTTTTTCAAAATATTCCGCATAAAGTGCCTGAATATCCCTGTTCTCATGAGAACATCTGTGTTCTGATTTCACATCAAGATCATAGAGATTCTTTCCTCTTTCAAAAGCACGCTCTTCACCGTCATGGATTGGCTGTCCGCCACCTCCTACACAGCCTCCCGGACATGCCATTACTTCTACAAAGTCATAGTGAACTTCTCCATTGTCAATCTTATTCAGAAGGGCTCTGGCATTACCAAGTCCACTGACAACAGCAGTTCTTACTTTCACATCATCAATGGCAAATTCCGCCTCCTGTACACCATTGTTTGCATTGAATCCCTGGCTTCTCACTGCCTTAAATGCATCTTCCGGCGGATTTTCACCTTTCAGCAGATAATATGCGGTACGAAGAGCAGCTTCCATAACTCCTCCGGTTGCTCCAAAGATTACGCCCGCTCCTGTTCCTTCCTGCATCGGGCGGTCACTTTCAATATCTTCCAGCGTATCTGGGCTGATATGCGCTGAACGAATCATTTTTACCAATTCTCTGGTTGTAATAACAGCATCAATATCATGACCTGCGTATTCCTGGTAGAACAGTTCCATTTCCCGTTCCCCTTTCTTGGCAACACAAGGCATTACAGATACTGTATAGACCTGTTCCGGTGATACTCCCAGCTTCTCGGCAAAATATGACTTCATAACCGCTCCAAACATCTGCTGTGGTGATTTTGCTGTAGAAAGCTGTTTTACCAGATGTGGGAACTGTGATTTGATGAATCTGAGCCATCCCGGGCAACAGGAAGTAAACATTGGTCTGTCTTTTAATTCGCCGGATGTAAATCTGTGAAGGAACTCGGTTCCCTCTTCCATAATCGTCAGATCCGCTGAGAATGTAGTATCAAATACATAATCTGCTCCCATTTTCTTCAAAGCATCCAGAATCTTGCCGACAGTTGCTTCTTCCGTCTCAAAACCAAGCTCTTCTCCCCATGCTGCTCTAACTGCAGGCGCTACCTGTGCAACGACAATCTTGTCCTTATCTGCAATGGCATCCCATACTTTTTCCGTATCGTCACGGGCACTGAGTGCACCTACCGGACAATGCGTAATACACTGGCCACACAGAGAACATGCAGCTTCTTCAATTTTTTTATGACCAGCTACATTGACCGTTGTTCTGGATCCGGTTCCTTCTACATCCCATACACCAAGCCCCTGTACCTTTTCACATACCTGCACACAACGCATACATTTGATACATTTGGAAGAATTTCGGATTAATGGAAATTGCTTGTTCCACGGCTGTTTTTCCAATTGCATTTTAAATGGGATCTCCAGGATATTCAGATCGTTGGCAACTTTTTGCAAACTGCAGTTTCCGCTCCTGGAACAGGTTACACACTGACAGTCATGCTGAGACAGAATCAGTTCAACCGTTGTTCTTCTGTGCTTACGTACTTTCGGACTGTTTGTATAGATGACCATGCCATCTTTTGCAATGTTGTTACAGGAAGTAATCAGTTTTTCCTTTCCTTCCAGTTCTACTACACACACACGACATGCGGCAATTTCGTTGATTCCCTTCAGATAACACAGCTTCGGAATCGGAATTCCATTCTGTGCGGCAGCCTCCATAATCGTGGTATTCTCTTCTACTGATATTGCTTTTCCATCTATTGTAAGATTTACCATAATGTTTCTCTGCCTCCTTTAAATATTCCATATCCAAAATGATCGCAGCGAAGACATCTGGACGCTTCCTGTTTCGCCTCTTTTTCTGTCATGCACTTTTCCACACCTTCGAAATCGCAAACTCTTTCACACGCTTCACGCTCTGTAAGGTTCACTCTTCCGCAAGGTGTTCTGTCATCAAGACGCGCCTCCGGGATCTCAACATCGCAGGATATCACATGATGATAACCAAGATACTCATCAATATTTGCAGCCACTACCTTTGCAGCAGCAATTGCTTTGATTACTGATGCCGGACCACTTGCACAGTCTCCACCGGCGAATACGCCCGGCAGATTCTCAAAAGCTCCTGTACTCTTAGTAATAATTTTTCCGCGTTCAACCGGAATTCCAGCCTTTTCAAAATGTCCAGTCTCAATATTCTGACCAATTGCAACGATTAATACATCGCAAGGAATATAAATATCTTCTTCACCTGTCGGCTTAATGCTTGCTCTTCCATCACGGATTGCACTGACCATCTGTGGCGTTACGTAAATTCCTTTTACATGATGATTCTCATCAACATCAATGGATGCCGGAGCTTTCAATGTCTGCAGTTCTATACCTTCCGCAACTGCACCCTCAATTTCTGCCGGAAGTGCAGTCATATCTGCAACTCGTCTTCTGTAGACAATGCTTACCTTCTTCGCTCCAAGGCGCTTTGCTGTACGAACCGCATCCATAGAAACATTGCCGCCCCCGATAACTGCAACTTCCTTACCAGATAAGTCCATAATCTCATTCTTGCCTACATTTCTTAAAAACTGTACGGCAGATAAAATTCCATCTGCGTCTTCCCCTTCCAGACCCAGCTTCTTATCCGTACTTGCCCCAATCGTGATCAATACTGCGTCATACTGCTCTCTTAATTCCTGGATCGTAATATCCTGGCCGATCTTCATACCGTATTTTACTTCCACACCGGTTTTCAGAATTGCGTTAATGTCGTCATCCAGCCTTTCTTTTGGCAGACGATAATTTGGTATCCCATACCGAAGCATTCCCCCGAGCTTCGGAAGCATCTCGTAGACGGTTGTCTGATGACCCATCAGCTGCAGATAATACGCCGCGCTGAGTCCGCCCGGCCCGCCTCCAAGGATGGCAATCTTCTTACCGGTGGATGGAGCACATACCGGCGGTTCTACTTCTCCTGCAAAATCAGCTGCTACTCTCTTAAGCCCTCTGATGTTAATTGAATCATCCACCATATTTCTACGACATCTTGCCTCACATGGATGCTCACAGATAAATCCACAGGTAGTTGGGAATGGATTATCCTTACGGATCAAACGAATGGCGTCAGCATATCTCCCTTCCCCGACAAGTGCTACATATCCCGGAATATCTACATGTGCAGGGCACAGAGATACACATGGTACCGGCTGATTATATGTACAGGTACATCTCCCGTTTTTGATATGCTCCACATAGTCATCGCGATAGCCAATCAGTCCTTTATATACCATATTGGCAGCCTCGTATCCAATTGCACAGTCTGCAGATTCCATGATGGACAACGCTGTCTGTTCCATCACTTCTAAAGTTTCCATAGTTGCATTTCCATCAAGAACATCCTTGATGAAGTTGTTCAGTTGTCCAAGTCCGATTCGACAAGGAACGCATTTTCCGCAGGTCTGCGCATGACATAACTCTAAAAATGCACGTGCCATGTCAACAGGACAGAGTCCCGGTGGACTTGACTCAATTCTACGCTCAAGATCCTTATATAGCCCTTCCATAACTATTCTGGCTCTTTTTGGCGAAGCGATCTCTAATCTGCTCATTAAAAATTCCCTTCTTTCTCTTTCATTAGCTCTATAATGCATTATGTCGATTATATCATTTTTCAAAACCTTTTCAAGCATATTTATAAA
>NZ_JAFBIZ010000126.1 GCF_021531995.1 Faecalicatena contorta | reverse complement strand
TTCAAGTATATCATTTTTCTGCTTATGTTATCAAACAATCACTCTCCTTTTTTCCCTTCTTCCAGTTGTATTCTTCCGATTAGGAATAAAACCCTAATATCTTGAAATCTACAAGACTTAAACCGACTCATTGGTCCATATTTGTTGCGGCTTTGACCTACTTAGATAACCGACATAATAAGAAATAGCATCCACGATAACCCTAGGAAAGTTTGATGGATGCTATGCCTTAACATAGAAATAAATTAAATTTTACTGAGTGCATCAGATCTTGCATCTGATTACCTTTCTGAGTTCATTATACACTGGGGTCTTGGAGTTTTCAAATCCCTTTTAATATATAACATCTTTGGTATCATCGCGCAGATTCCAATCAGGCATCCTATCCCTACAATTAACCACCCCACTGGATAGGTGAAGACAAAATACGAAAGCTTATCTTCCATATAAAAACGAATCAAGTACAAAATCCCGTTTCCCACAGTCAACATCAAAGCCACAACGGCTAAACAATAATACAATCCTTCCACTGTCAATAACTTTCGTTTCTGCCTTTTGGTCATCCCTATACTTTCCAAAATTTCCAGTTCTTTTTTTCTCGATATAATCTCCGTAACCATAACATTAAAATAATTCGCCACTCCCGCAAATAACAACACGACACTTATACTTCCAAGGATTAAACGATTCCCCCGAATATAATTTGCTGCTTCTGCAAGCAAATCTGACTTACTGATACAAAAGATTCCTGCCTCCCCGGTCTCACCATCCACTTTGTTGCCGGTCATCTCCTCACGCTTACGATTCTCTTGAGATAAAATATTCTGAATCTCAGTTTTAATCTGCGGTTCCTTCTTTTGATCCACATTAAGTTCCATATAAAGGGTCTTTTTCTCCGTAGGCAGCTTCGCAAATCCTTTTTCACTGATAAGATAATAAATCAGTCCTTCTGAACCGTGCCAGGTCTGGCGTATATTCGGAAAACCTTCTGCTCGATTATCCAGATAGCCACATAGCGTATACGTTTCTGACTGAATTTCAGAAAACATTTCTGTTGTCTCCATAGCGTCCCATTCCTCTGAACTCAACTGATTCCATAAAATCCATGCTTCTTTTGACAACATCTTAGTAAAAAAAATCGGTTCTCCTATACTTTCCTTTGCCAATTCCTCCTGCTTGGGCGATAATTGATGGTCATGAAGAATCATCACTCCAGTACCATTCTTCAGGTCTTCCATATCTATCGATAAATGATTGTCCTGTACATACTGACTCAGACTGGTGATTTCTTCCTCACTCAATATCTGAATTACATCCGCATCCACTCCTTCAACCATCGAATAATCATAACTGTAGCCGACTCCTTCTTTCACCTGTTCCTCAACATTAAAATAATTACTTACCAATGGACGAATTCCTTTTTGAGAAATAGTAGAAATCATATAGGCTCCTTCCATAACATATGACTTTTCTTCATCCACTCCTTCAAGGCTTAATAATTGCTCCCTGACATCCGAAGAAATAGGTGAAAACTCATCATATGCATTTCCATATAACAGACAGAAATTATCGCCTTCTGTCTCCATCGGATCTTCCCCTAAATCTCTCGACTTATATTCATTTCCATATCCTTCCTCTTGCCCCCAATCACTGAATTCCCCAGCGATCAGAAAATCCGGTCGCTTCTCTATCACATGAACATAATCACTGCCTCTTGAGATAACAACAACTCCTAAGCAAGCTTCCATACCTAAAAACAAAGAAAATATTGTCAATAAGAAACGAATCCTGTATCTGGTCACATTCTGCCATGCCATATACCATAATTCTCCATTTACAGTTCTATTTCTTTTTTTGCATCTTATCAGGGTCTGTTCTTTTCCGAATCCTCCCCACTTTTTCTTCCTACTTGTCCTATTCTTGATCAGCCCGGTATAATGTATACTTCCCATGCAGGACAAATTTACCAAATGATGTATGACGCCTGCCGCTGCTCCCATCGTAAGTGTTATCGTAAATACCACTGCAGCCACCAGAAATTCTGACCGGAATACCCTGAACTCTTTTGCACCTCCAAACCCACTTAAATACTGATTTCCCAATATTTTCGGTATCACGATCACCAGAATGAATACCGATGCAAATGCTCCCACTAGTACCCCTGGAATCATAATTCTCCGTATCTGCCCAAAATATATTTTCCGTATTTGTTTTCTTGTCGTCCCAATCGTGTTCAACAGACCCATTTGGCGAATATCCTCTGTCATAGAAATCTGCATCACATTATAAACAAGGAAAAACATACCACTCAGTATCACCAGCGCACCAAGAGCCGCCATGCCATAACTCCCTGTCAGACGATTTACCGCATCATAGGTATAAGTGTTGGATACAGTAATTTTCAGTTCAGATGTCTTTCCTGCCACATCTTGATATAGCCGTTCCTCTGTCTCCCTCCAGTCCATATTGTCAGACTGGCAAATCAATAAATCTGCTTTTTCCTGAATACTATATCCCCAATCTTTCAGTTTCGCTTCTGAAATATAACCAATGGCCGAACCAGATGTGTCATCCACATAATCAGAATACCATCCACTAAGGCAGAATTCTTCCTGCTCTGTTCGAAACAGTCCGATTGTTACTGTAAGACGAACCTTCATTCCTTTCTCTGGATCATCGATTCCCATGCTTTTTAATGCTCTTACCGAAAGCATAATCTCCTGCTTTTCCTTCGGATACTGTCCGTAAATATCTGTGTAAGCAGGTTGCATCATCTTCTCCCAGGCCACATCATCCAACACCTGGATTTTGCAGACAGGCTGCTCTTCAAAAGCTGCAGTACCTACGGACACACAACGCCCCACCTGTTTCACATAGCTAAGAGAACACACCTTCTCATACTGAGACTCATCGGCATCTTCGATACAGGCAGATGCTGTCGTTCCCGCCGCCCTTACTGCTTTCATATATTCTGCCTGCACCTTACCAAAAGATATTCCAAATACCATCGTCAACGTAATAATGCATAAAACAATTGCTCCCATGAGAATCCGGTTTCTGCCCTTATTAAATCTGCCAAACTCTTTGGAAAGCATTCGAATCACCTGTCTGTTATTGTTCGGAGTAAAGCCATTACCTGTCATAACTTACCTCCTGCTCACAGACTGCATTACTTTTATCCATGATACTTTCGTTTTGACTACCCTTACAGATTCTTCCATCTTCTATCCTGATTATACGATCTGCCATCTGTGCTACTTCTTCCTGATGTGTCACAATAATCACAGTTTGATGAAATTTTTCTGCACAGATTTTTAGAAGTCCCATTACTTCCATGCTGGTAACAGAATCCAAACTGCCGGTGGGTTCATCTGCCAGCAGGATAGCAGGCTTTGCCAAAAGTGCTCTGGCAATTGCCACCCTCTGCTGCTGACCGCCTGATAACGTCTGTGGTAATCGGTCTAATTGCTCACGTATTCCCAAAAGTGCAGTCACCTCATCCAGCAGCTCCTGATCTATCTCTGCTCCGTCCAGCCGCAGCGGAAGTATAATATTCTCACATACACTAAGAACTTGAACTAAGTTATACTGTTGGAAAATGAAACCGATATTCCGTCTGCGAAATACAGTTCTCTCTTCATCCTCCATGTCTTTCAGGCTGTTTCCCCGAATCCATACCCCGCCTTCTGTCGGTATGTCCAGTCCCCCAAGCAGATTCAAAAGAGTTGTCTTTCCGCTTCCCGATGTTCCGATAATTGCTAGAAATTCTCCCTCCTTCACAGAAAGACTTACTCCGTCTAATGCATGAACTTCATATGTATCAGTAATATAATATTTTTTCAGGCCAACGGCTTTCACAATTTCCATAAACACGTATCTCCTATCTTGTATTTGGCAATTCTCCCCACACTGCCAAGTATACCGGACAAATCTAACAAACTTCTAACAAATAGGCGGAAGATTCATTTCCATCATTAATCCCGGTTGCATTCTTTTTACCACCAAAAACCCTCCATGTCTATTCACGATTTCCCTTGTCAGATATAAGCCAATCCCAAATCCCTCCTGGACTGTGACACGTTTTCCGCGATAGAATCTCTTAAAAATATGATTTTCCTCTCCCGATTCAATACCGATTCCATAATCTCTTACCTGAATCTTTAAAAACATCTCATTCTCCGATATCGAAACTTCAACCTTACCTCCTATTTCACTATACTTCACTGCATTATCCAAAATATTATAAATTGCCTCCCCCAACCAATTAGCATCATGCTTACAAACCGCTGTCTTAGGAAATGTAATCTCAAATTGAATCTCCTTCGCTTCTGCCCAGCTTTGTATCTGTCCAAGAGAGTTTCGGATTGTTTTCAGAATATCCTCTTCCTTTTTCTTAATCTGAATGATGTGATGCTCCAATCGGGACATCTTGATAAAACTCTCTACAAGGAAATATAATTTTGCTTCACTATTTTCAATCGCTGACAAATATCTTAAAGATTCTTCATCCGTCAGATTCTCACTCATAAATCCAATATATGTTTCTATATTCGCTAGAGGTGTACGCATCTGATGGGCAATCTCCGAAATCAACTTCTGAATTTCATCACGGCTTTTCTCCGCCGCATCTCTTCTTCCCTGCATTGACTCCTGCATTCTCACTAACTGATGCTCAATCTTTGCATACAAAGTTTCTTCTCCTGAAGCTGCTGTTTTGATCTCCTGCCCTTTCAAAATATCTTCTGTTAATTTTGTAATCTTCCTTAATTCTTCTTCTCTTTGTCTCCTCTGCATACAATACATAACGGTAATTCCAAGCAGAATCCCTGCAAAAACCGCTATTATGACTTGAAAACACATACTATTTATCTCCTATTCGGTACCCAAGCCCAAACACATTTTTTATATATGTCGGCATTTTTGCATCGGGTTCTATCTTTTTTCTCAGCCGGTTAATGGTAACACTGACTGCATTATCTACCACAAACTGCCCATCCAGTCCCCAAATCTGCTCCAGAATATTTTCTTTTGTCAATACCTGCCCCTGGTTCAGCATCAGATACTCCAACAACTGATACTCTTTTACCGTCAGCGTAATCTCTTGTTCATTTATAAAGACTTGTTTTCCTAAAAGGTCCAGGGTAATCTCCCCACATGACAGAATCTGATTTTTACTATTTCGCTTCAGCACCGCTTCGATTCTCTTCAATAACACTTTCATAGAAAAGGGCTTTACTACATAATCGTCTGCGCCTTCGTCAAATGCGGCTAACATATCCCTTTCCTCGTCCCGGGCTGTTAGAAAGATAACTGGGATTTTCCATTTTTTTCTAAGCTTCTGATATAAACTAATTCCATCTTCTTCCGGAAGTCCGATGTCCATCAGAAGAAGAGACACACCATCTCCAAACAGAGTAAGAGCTTCTTTCCCATTAAATACACATATGGTATGATAACCTGCATTCTGCAAGGCAGTATCCAACGCCTGATTCAATAATATATCATCTTCAATAATTCCTATTGTCATGTTGTTTCTCCTACGTTTTTCACTCATTATACCATAAATCCAGGCGTCAAAAAAAATTTTTAAATTATACTCCTCACGAAAAGAACACCAAATCTTGTCCTATGAGGAGCTTTTGTAACTTCAATTTTCAATCTGTACTTCCTCTGGAAACACGTCATCCCGAAATCCTTTGAATACCGGCTGTCTCAGAGAATTCATAGTATTCGGCATATACTCTACAACACAGACTCTATTGGTTTTTACCCAAATTGCCGCTTCATTGCCCGTTGGCAACATCCGGAATGGATTGATTCCTGTTATCTCCAGCATTGAAACCACATCTTTCGTAACTCCAGCGGTCACATGGCCTTTATATATCAGTATATCTCCCCGATATTTAGCTAGAATCAGGCTAAATGTGTGCTGCGCTTTTTGAATATACCCGGTTACTACAAATTCCTCATCCGCCATCCTTTTAAACTTGATCCAGTCTTTTGTCCTTTTCCCCATAAGATAGAGACTATCCTTCTTCTTTGCGACCACACCTTCCAGGAGTTTTTGTTCCGCTGCCTGATACAATGCCCGGCCATTGGTTTCCACAAAACGCGATACTGCAATTCTGGGAGATTCTGTAATCAAATCCTGCAGCACTTCCTTGCGCTCCATCAATGGATTCCATATTAGTTCCTTCCCATCATGATAAATACAGTCAAAAGTCACAAAAGAAGCTGGATATCTGGAAGCCTCCAACTCTATTTTAAACCGATCCGTTAATAGAGTGCGTTTCTGCAGGCGGTAAAAATCTGGCATCCCATTTACTAATACTACGATTTCCCCATCCTGAATACTGGTTCTTTTGATATTTTTGTAAATGGACATCAATTCCGGAAACCGTGAATTCACCTGCATATTCCGTTTATTCCTCAAATCCACCATACCGTCCTTCGCATAGCAGAGACACCGGAATCCATCCATCTTCAGTTCATAAATCCACTCTGGATCGTCAAATGCTTCCCTTTGCTGTGCGATCAACATCGGTTGTGCAGACCGGCTTTCAAATAAATCCATTAAGCTGTCCCCGTCAGCCGCTTCTGACTTTCTTTATCCGAATGCTTCGACAATTCCAGACTTTTCTGCAGTGCTTCCATCAGATCAATCACATTAGATGGACCAGTCGTATCAACTGCCACAATCTCCTGTCCCTGGATTTTCTTCATAATTGCTTCTCTAAGGCGAGCCTGATATTCATCCTGATATTCTTCTGCCACAAACGGTTTGATCATATTTTCAATCAACATTTTCGCCATGTTCAGTTCATTTTCATCCAACTTCATCTTAGGAATCGTTTTCGGTATTGCAGCAATCTCATCATAATAGAATAACGTTTTCACAATAATTCCATCCTTAGTCGGATATAATACCAGAAGCTTTTCATTCGTTCCAATCACTGTTTTCGCAATGGCTACTTTTTTCTGGGAAAGTAATGACTGACGAAGCAGCTCATAGGCTTTTTCCGCCCCGGTATCTGGGACTGCGTAGTAATCCTTTTCATAGTAAATCATATTGACCTCAGACATCTTAGCGAACTGAAGAATATGGATTGTCTTATCCTTTTTGGTCTTAATCTTCTCTAGGTCTTCATCCGTCATGACTACATATTTATCTTTCTCATACTCATAACCTTTGATAATATCAGTTGGCGTCACTTCTTTCCCACAATGGGAACAATACTTTTTATATTTAATCCGAGCCTTACTTTCCTTATCAAGCTGATTGAAATGGATATCATTATCCACCGTAGCCTTATACATTCCTATCGGAATCAAAACAAGACCCATTGAAATACTGCCTTTATGCGCAACTGCCATCTTCTCACCTCAAAATCTTTTTGAGTTAGTATCTGCTTTCAGGCAGTTTCTATGCAAATTTAACTTTTTTGCAAATGATAATTCGTTCTTTCACTTTATTTGCAAGTGATATTTTATTTGTAAGCTCACTTGCCATAAAACACTCTGCTATAAATTCATCTATGTTTTCAAATCCATCTTTATAT
>NZ_JAFBIZ010000125.1 GCF_021531995.1 Faecalicatena contorta | reverse complement strand
ATATATAACAAGAAAGAGTACATGAAAAACCAGAAGATTCAATATTGGAGGAAGGGGAAGATGAGAATGAAAGAAAGTAATATGAAGGATATCAACATAAGAATTATTTTATTTGATGTAATTTTTAACATTGTATGTATGATATTCGCAATATATAGATGGAAAATGCTTCTTACGATTGGATTAGCAGCTTCCAGGGCGGCTGACGACGGAGAAGCAATCGCATTGACTGTTGGAGCGATGGTGGTTTTGATTGTATTTTTGGTAATAGATATAGTTGCGATGATCCAAAGAAAAAAAGAAGTCAGTTTTTTGACATCGGGTTATCTGTGGACATCTATTATGCTGAAAGGACTTGCAATATTTTTCTTTGTTTTGTCTTACCTGTTTTTGTAATAGTAGAAAAATATAAAAAAGCCAGGGATTTTGTAATATGATCCCTGGCTTATTGCATATTATATACAAATGGACAACATTCCGAAGTAACAAAGAAAGCATTCAATAATTTCCAAGCTCTCCGAGGTATTTGTCTATTTTTTTCAGACGTTTTTCGATGCCTTTTGCCTTATGGCTGATCGTCTCCAGCAAAGCTTCTGATACAAATTGAGGAGCAATCATGGAATTGAAAAAAGCATTGCTGTCTACGGGTACCGTCAGCAGAATGGTTGCATATTGTGCAAGCAGAGCACTTGGCTTATCGGTGATGACGATAATGGAAGCGCCTGCATCATGGGCCATCTGTGCGGTGATTTTATCAATAGAAGAATATCTTGGAAAACTGAAGATAATCAGACAGTCTTCTTTGGAGATATTACACATGTGATCAATTGGGCTTAGGCATGCTGTGTTCGTCAGCGCTACGTGCGGTACCATCTGCTTCAGATATAACAGGAAGTAGTCACTGAGACAGGTATTCCCTCTGGAGGCGGCAATATACTTACGTTTGCTTGCGATAATGATATCGGCAGCTTCTTCAAAGGTCTGAATAGAGTTCTGGGTAAATACATTTTCCAGATTCTTAGCTGCATTTTTGAAATGCCGATTGATATAGTCAGAATTGTTTTCAAACTTTGCTCTCTTTGCAATCCGTTGGGCCGGTACGGTGATGCTGCTTGAGATGCTCAGAACCTTGCCCTGGTAATCTTTACGCAGTGCTTTTTGAAAGTCCATAAAGCCACTGTATCCGAGAGAACGGCTGAAACGGATGACCGAAGATTCGCTTACTCCAAGTTTCAGGGCGATCTCTGTAGATGTCATGAAACAGGCGTCAGCAGAATTATCCAGAATATATTTTGCAATCATTTTCTGAGTTTTGGTTAAATTGGCGTTATGAATGGTTTCTCTCAATTCTTTCATATTTTTTCCTCCAGGATGCCCCATGTCTTCATATGATTTATTTAACCATGAATTCTCAAAATATGCAAGTTTAATTGTTGGTACAATTGATATATTATTAACGCAATAAAAGATTGCGTGAAAAAAATAACTTTTATTGCATATTATTATTATGTGTGATACTATAATTCCAGAAACAAATGAATAATATTCTTCAGCAAAAGAAAAAAGTGAAAAATATTGTTCAGAGTAGAGGACTGGATCGTATAGTTGAAAATCTAATTATTTTGTATCAGGAGGTAGATGAAAAGTGAAAGTTGGATGTGTAAAAGAAATTAAAAACAATGAGTTCCGAGTTGGTATGACACCTGATAATGTTAAGAGCTATGTGAATGCAGGCCATGAGGTTTATATTGAGAAGAGTGCAGGAGAAGGTTCCGGATTCGCAGATGCTGAATATGAAGCAGCAGGCGCTAAGTTACTTGATACTGCTAAAGAAGTATGGGATACGGTTGAGATGATGATCAAGGTAAAAGAGCCATTGACGGAAGAATATCCGTTATTCCATGAAGGATTGATTCTGTATACATATCTTCACCTTGCTGCTGATAAGCCGCAGACAGATGCACTGCTGAACGGAAAAGTAAAAGGTGTTGCCTATGAGACACTGTTTGATCCAAGAAACGGCGGACTTCCGCTTCTTGCTCCGATGAGCCAGATTGCAGGACGTCTGAGTATCCAGGAAGGTGCAAAATATCTGGAAAAGAGATTTGGAGGAGAAGGTGTTCTTCTTGCAGGTGTACCGGGAACTCCAAAGGCAAATATCGTAATCCTCGGCGGTGGTAATGTAGGAACCAATGCATGTAAGATTGCTGTAGGTATGGGAGCTAATGTTACAATCCTTGATATCAGCCTCCCAAGACTTGCATATCTGGATGATCTGTTTGGAGCTCGTGTTCAGACACTGGTTTCCTCAGATGCTAATATTGAAAAAGCTGTAAAAGAAGCTGATCTTGTAATCGGATGTGTGCTGATTCCAGGAAAAGCTGCACCAAAGCTCTTTAAGAAAAAATATCTCAAAGAGATGAAACCGGGAGCAGTATTCGTAGACGTAGCCGTTGACCAGGGCGGATGTGGTGAGACTACAAGAGTTACTTATCACGATGATCCGATCTTCATCGAGGATGGCGTCGTTCATTACTGTGTCGGCAATATGCCGGGAGCAGTTCCGAGAACATCTACAATTGCACTTACAAATGCAACGTTGTCATATGGTCTTCAGATTGCCAACAAGGGTCTGGAGCAGGCTTGCAAGGATAATGAGGTTATCTACTCTGCAATTAATACCTATGACGGCAAGCTGACATGTAAGAACGTAGCAGACAGTTTTGATTGCTATGAATATGTTGATATCAGATCACTCTGCTAACACAAAGTGATTTCCAAACTTAATTCCTTCAAAGTTGCGAAAGGGGCTTACAATTTTTGTTGTAAGCTCCTTTTACATGTGTTATATTAAGTGTATAACAAATGAAAAAAGGTGATATGATGCTGATTGAAATTGATTTTAACAGTGAAGAAGCAATCTATGTCCAGTTGCAGAACCAGATTATCATGGGAATTGCAATGAACCTCATACAGGAAGGGGATACACTTCCATCGGTAAGGCAGCTGGCTGATACAGTCGGGATTAATATGCATACGGTGAACAAAGCGTATTCCATTCTTAAGCAGGAAGGGTTTATTCAGCTGGACCGAAGAAGAGGCGCGGTGATCGCAATCGATGCAGATAAGGCGCAGGCACTTATGAAGATGAAGGGTCAGCTTCGGGTTCTGCTTGCAAAAGGATGCTGTAAGAACATTACGCGGGATGATGTACATGCGCTGGTAGATGAGATATTTGATGAATATAGAAAGGAAACGACATAAATGAATTATACACAACAGGCAAATGATGCGCTGCGTATAGCCGTAGACACTGCGAAGGAACTGGGACATCCGTATGTGGGAACAGAACATCTGCTTCTGGGTCTGCAAAAAATATATACCGGTGTTGCCGGGCAGATTCTGTCAGTAAATGGAGTGGATGAAGAACGCATTCGGAAAGTAATGGGCGAACTGATCTCTCCGACAGGAAATACAGAGGTGAAAAGTGACCCTCAGATCAGCCCGAGAATGTCCTATATTCTGGAGGACAGCAAGACGGAGGCGGTACGTTTTCGATCCGAGAAGATTGGAACAGAACACATGCTTCTGGCTCTTTTACAGGATACAGACTGTGTAGCTGCAAGGATTCTTCTGACTTTGAATATCAATCTTCAAAAACTTTGTCAGGATATCTTTGAGACGGTTGGGATCGATCCAAAGCTTTATCAGGAAGAGACGATGACGGATGGCAGAAGAAGAGACGGAGTGCTTGAACAGTATGGAACGGATCTGACTGCCCGTGCAGAAGAGGGAAAGCTGGATCCGGTGATTGGAAGAAAAGAAGAAATTGACCGTCTGATGCAGGTTCTAAGCAGAAGGACCAAAAATAATCCCTGTCTCGTTGGAGAACCGGGTGTTGGAAAGACAGCAATTATAGAAGGGCTTGCCGCGCAGATCGCAGAGGGTATTGTGCCGGAAAGTATGAAAGATAAAAGAATTTATACGATGGATCTTGCAGGCATGATTGCAGGTTCCAAATATCGTGGCGAGTTCGAAGAGCGGATGAAACATTTGATTCAGGAGGTAAAGGCAGCAGGAAATGTGATCCTTTTTCTGGATGAGGTGCATACGATCATCGGTGCAGGCGGTGCAGAAGGCGCAATTGATGCTTCTAATATCCTAAAGCCGTCTCTTGCCCGCGGAGAGATCCAGTTGATGGGGGCAACAACGATCGCAGAATATCGTAAATATATTGAGAAAGATGCGGCGCTTGAGAGACGTTTTCAGCCGATTACCGTGGAAGAACCTACACAGGAGCAGTGTATGGAGATTCTGAACGGACTGTGTCCACGATATGAAAAGCATCATCGTGTGGAGATTACGAAAGATGCCAGAGAAGCGGCAGTGCGACTGTCGGGAAGATATATCAATGACAGATTCCTGCCGGACAAGGCAATCGATGTGCTGGATGAAGCGTGTTCCAGGGTGAGTTTAAGAGGATTCAAGATTCCGGAGCAGATGTATCGGCTGGAAGAAAAATTAACAGCTTTTACAAAGGAACTGGAGGAGGCAATCCGGAAAGGCGATATGAAAAAAGCTGCTGATATTCATGCGGTTCAAGAAAGGACGACTCGTGAACTGGAAAAGATGAAAACACAGTTCCGGAAGAAAAATGCTGGAAAGAATCTTGTTGTTACAGAGGATGATATTGCAGAAGTGATATCGCAGTGGACCAGAATTCCGGTAAAGAGGCTGGCTGAATCGGAGAGTGCCAGATTGAATCGACTGGAGCAGACACTTCATAAGAGAGTGATTGGACAGGATGAAGCCGTAACGGCAGTTGCAAAAGCAATTAAGAGGGGAAGAGTGGGATTGAAAGATCCGAAACGTCCGATTGGTTCGTTCCTGTTTCTGGGGCCGACGGGTGTTGGAAAGACAGAGCTTTCGAAAGCACTGGCAGAGGCGATGTTCGGAGATGAGAATTCCATGATCCGTGTGGATATGTCTGAATATATGGAAAAGCACAGTGTGGCAAAGATGATCGGGTCTCCGCCGGGATATGTCGGGCATGACGACGGAGGACAGTTAAGTGAACAGGTAAGAAGACATCCGTACTCTGTTGTATTGTTTGATGAGATGGAAAAGGCGCATCCGGATGTGTTTAATATTCTGCTGCAGGTACTGGATGATGGACATATAACGGATTCCCAGGGACGTAAGGTGGATTTCAGCAACACAGTGATCATCATGACTTCCAATGCAGGTGCGCAGGCGATTATTGATCCTAAGAAGCTGGGATTTAATACAAAGGAAGATGCGGCCGGCGACTACAAGAGAATGAAGAACAATGTCATGAATGAGATCAAGTTGATCTTCCGTCCGGAATTCCTGAATCGAATTGATGAGATACAGGTCTTCCATCCGTTGTCTGAAGCTGAGATGAAAAAGATCGTCGGATTGCTTTGCAGAGAATTCGCAAAACGTGCACAGGAACAGCTGGGAATCCGTCTGACCATCCGGGAATCTGTAAAGAAGCATATTGTAGAAACCGGAACGGACAAGAAATATGGTGCAAGGCCACTTAGAAGAGCCGTTCAGAATCAGCTGGAGGATAAGCTGGCAGAGTCTGTTTTGACAGGAGAGATTCAGAGAGATTCGGACGTTGTGGCAGGAGTATCTAAAAAAGAAATTAAATTTACCACAAAGACTACAAAACAATAATAATTTATTATATAATAAATGTACAATAATAACTGATTACTACTGTTGAAGTGAACGGTTATTACAAATGAAGAACCTGAGGAGGAATAATTAATGGCAGCAGTGAAAGAGCTTTTGAAAGCTGAGGCAGACGGAACACTTAGTTTTGGAGATTATACATTGGGGAGCAAGACTAAGCTCGACGGATTTGAGTTTCAGGGAGACGTATATAAGGTTAAGACTTTTTCCGAAATCACAAAATTAGAAAAGAACGGAATGTTTGTATATGAATCCGTACCCGGAACTGCGGTTGAGAATTTTAAGGCAACCGATCAAGTGGTATCGTTTAAAGTATCCGGAGAGAAAGATGCTCAGTTTACTCTGGAGCTGGAAGCAGACAGCGAGTATGTAGTATATATGGATGATGTGAATGTCGGAGATATGAAGACAAATCTGAGTGGAAAGCTCAGTGTAAGTGCTGAGTTGGAAGCAGGCGGATCTGTAGAGATTAAAGTCGTAAAAAAATAGTCAGATTATATATGATAACGAAAGGGCTGCAAAATGCAGCCCTTTTTAACAGGAGAGAGTGACAGATGGCAAAAGGAAAGAAAAGTATATTTTTCTGTCAGAATTGTGGACATGAGGAAAATAAATGGCTGGGACAGTGTCCTGCATGCAAAGAGTGGAATACGTTTGTGGAAGAAAAGGTTACACCGGTAAGGGCGGGAAATGTGAAAGAACAAAGAGAAGCACAGGTTGTGACATTGTCCAGCGTATCAACGGAAGAGGACGAGAGAGTTCGAACGGGAATCGAAGAACTGGATCGTGTGCTTGGCGGTGGAATCGTGCCGGGGTCTCTGGTACTGGTAGGAGGAGATCCGGGAATCGGAAAGTCAACATTGCTTCTGCAGGTGTGTCAGAGGCTGTCTTCCATGAATAAAAAGGTATTATATATCTCCGGAGAAGAGTCTTTGAAACAGATCAAACTCAGAGCAAACCGAATGGGCAGCTTTTCTGACAGTCTTTATCTTTTGTGCGAGACAAGTCTGGATGTGATTCGTGGTGTGATTGAAAGACAGAGACCGGACATGGTTGTAATTGATTCCATTCAGACGATGTATAACGAAGAGGTCGGATCAGCACCGGGCAGTGTGTCTCAGGTGCGAGAATCGACGAATATTCTGATGCAGCTTGCAAAAGGCCTGAACATATCGACGTTTATCGTGGGGCATGTGACAAAAGAAGGAACTGTGGCCGGACCAAGGGTATTGGAACATATGGTTGACACGGTGCTGTATTTTGAAGGAGACCGGCATGCGTCCTACCGGATTCTGAGAGGTGTTAAGAATCGTTTTGGATCCACGAACGAGATTGGCGTATTTGAAATGCAGAAAGAAGGCCTGAAAGAGGTGGAAAATCCTTCGGAATTTATGCTGAGCGGAAAACCGGAGAATGCTTCCGGCTCTGTAGTAGCCTGTGCCATAGAAGGAACAAGACCAATGTTAATGGAGATACAGGCGCTGGTCTGCCGGAGTAATTTTGGAATGCCGAGAAGAACTGCGGCGGGGCTGGATTATAATCGCGTGAATCTTTTGATGGCAGTGCTGGAGAAAAGAGTCGGCCTTCCTCTATCTAATTATGATGCTTATGTCAATATTGCCGGCGGAATCCGGTTGAGTGAACCGGCAGCGGATCTTGGGATCGTGATGGCGATTGCGTCCAGCTATAAGAATAAGGCGATTGCAGAGGATACGCTTGTGTTCGGAGAAGTAGGATTGAGCGGAGAAGTTCGTGCAGTTACCATGCCGGAACAGAGAGTTCAGGAAGCAAAGAAACTGGGATTTAAGACCTGTGTCATTCCGGAAGTGTCTGTGAAAACAGTGGGAAAAGTAGAAGGAATCGAAATCGTTGGAGTAAAATCTGTGAACCAGGCGATGAATCTGATATAAATAGAC
>NZ_JAFBIZ010000124.1 GCF_021531995.1 Faecalicatena contorta | reverse complement strand
ATAGATACCATAATACACATTTTATATATATAGGGGATTTTTGAGGTAATAAGAACATGAGAGAAAAGACAGTAGAATCGGAGATTCTGAGGAAATGAAGAAAGCGGTGAAGATGCTGGATGAAGTGAAGGAATCCATTATGAATGCTTATGAGATCAAGACAGGTCTTGCAAGAGACAAGATTTCAAAGCTTATGGATGCTGAGAGCTGGTTCAATGCGAAAAAAGCAGTCGAGCTTGGCTTTGCAGATAAGATTCTGTTCAGCGATGGACAGGGTGATGTAACTAATGATGCTGGTGAGGGAATGGCTGTTAGTGATGAGATGAGTGCTCCTGTGATGTTTTCAAGACAGGCGGTTATGAATTCCATGCTTTCCAAACTGATTCCACCTAAGAAACCAGTAGAGAAGCGTACTCCGGTAGAGCAGCTGGAGAAGAGACTTAGATTGTTATCACATTAAGGGAGGAAACGAACAATGAGTAAGATTTTAGAACTGAGAGAGAAAAGAGCAAAGGCATGGGATGCTGCAAAGCAGTTTCTGGATGCCAAGAGAGGCGCAGACGGTATGCTCTCCGAGGAAGATACTGCGACCTATGACAAGATGGAACAGGATGTTATGAATCTTGGTAAGGAGATTGAGAGACTGGAGAGACAGGTTGCCATTGATGCAGAACTTTCCAAGGCTACCAGCACTCCGCTTACCGGTAAGCCTGGTGCTAAGATGGGAAAAGATGAAACCGAAAAGACAGGACGTGCTTCTGATGAGTATAAGGGTTCGTTCTGGAATGCGATGAGAGTAAAGACTCCTATGCCTTCTGTACTCAATGCCCTTCAGGAAGGTACTGATTCTGAAGGCGGTTACCTTGTTCCTGATGAGTTTGAGAGAACTCTGGTGGAAGCACTTGAGGAAGAGAATGTATTCCGTACTCTTGCCCATGTGATCCGTACTTCCAGTGGTGATCGTAAGATTCCGGTTGTGGCATCCAAGGGTTCTGCAAGCTGGGTAGACGAAGAGGGTGCTTATCAGGAATCTGATGATGCATTCAGCCAGGTATCTATCGGTGCCTACAAGCTTGGTACCATGATTAAGGTTTCCGAGGAGCTTCTTGCTGACAGTGTCTTTGACCTTGAGGCATATATTTCCAAGGAATTTGCAAGACGTATCGGTGCAAGAGAGGAAGAGTCCTTCTTCAATGGCGATGGCAAAGGTAAGCCTCTTGGTATTCTTGCAGCAACCGGTGGTGCTGAAGTCGGTGTGACAGCTGCATCTGCAACTGCCATTACTGCAGATGAGGTGATTGACCTTTTCTACAGCCTGAAGGCGCCTTACCGTAAGAATGCGGTTTGGGTACTGAATGATGCGACTGTGAAGCAGATCCGTAAGCTTAAGGATACTACCGGTCAGTATTTATGGCAGCCTTCCCTGGTTGCCGGTACACCTGACACGATCCTTGGCAGACCTGTGAAGACTTCTGCATTCATGCCTACTGCGGCAGCCGGTGCAAAGACAATCGCCTTCGGTGATTTCAAGTATTACTGGATTGCAGACCGTCAGGGCAGAACCTTCAAGAAGCTGTCCGAGCTTTATGCTGCGAATGGTCAGGTGGGATTCATGGGAACTCAGAGAGTGGATGGTAAGCTTATCCTTCCTGAGGCTATCAAGGTTCTTCAGCAGAAGAGTGGTTCTTCATCCTAAGTAACTGGTGATTGTTGGGAGTCGTGAAATGCGGCTCCCTTTTGTGTGAGGTGATGTTTGATGGCAGTAGTTTCATTGGAAGAAATGAAGAATTATCTGCGGGTGGATTTCGATGACGATGATGCACTGCTTGAGGGCATCATTGTTCAGAGTCAGCAGATTTGTATGGATGTGGCAAGGTTTACAGACCGTGAAGAGTTTGAAAAACAGTCTGTGAGTAAGATTGCGGTCATGTATGCGGTGGCTTATCTTTATGAGCACCGTGAAGATGCAAACCATAAGACTTTGACACTTGGACTAAGGGCTTTGCTTTTTGGAATCAGAGAGCCTGGATTTTGATGGGAGGTAGCCGATGGACATTGGATTATTAAATGAGAAGGTTACGTTCCAGAAGAATACTGTGATTACCGATTCTATCGGAAATCATAAGAACGGTTGGGAAGATTTCTATACCTGTCATGCAACGATTGGCGGTGAGGGACTGGCAAGCTCCAAGGAAAAGGAAGAAGCTGGAACTATTGTTGAGGATGTGAGTATGACGGTAACTATCAGATATTGTCGAAAGGCATCGGAGATTGGTTCCACAACTCACAGGATTGTTTTCAGGGATGAAATCTATGATATCACGAATGTGGATCATATGAACTTCAAGAAGAAGAGTCTGAAATTCAGCTGCAGGAAAGTGAGGCGGTAAGCATGGCAACGGACAGATGCAGGATTGACCAGATGGCACATGTCATTATGGAAGGTTTGCAGGAATACGCTGACCTTGCGACAGAGGATATGAAGGCCGCTGTGAAGAAAGCAGGTAATAAAGCCAAAAGGGAAGTACAGGCAGGTGCTCCGGTTAAGACTGGGAAATATAAAAAGAGTTGGGCTGTAAAAACGACCAAGGAAAATGCAAATGCGATGGAAGTCACTGTGCATTCCAAGAATCGTTATCAGCTGGCACATCTGCTTGAATTTGGACATGCCAAGCGTGGTGGTGGCAGAACGAGAGCCTTTCCGCATATCGCGACCGCAGAAGCAGCTGCAGCTGAACTTTTGGTAAGAGAAGTGGAGGCGGCATTGAAATGACAATAGAAAATTTAGTGGAGATGCTGCAGAAGACTGGCATCCCTTTTGCCTATGACCATTTCGCAGAGGGAGAGAGCCCTGAGCCACCATTTATCTGTTATCTCCTGCCGGGCAGTAATAACTTTGCGGCAGATGGGAAGGTGTATTTCAGGATTAATCAGGTGAGGATTGAGCTTTACACGGACAGTAAGGATTTGTCTGTGGAGCGAAAAGTGGAAATGCTACTGGATGAGTCCGGTATTTTTTATAACAAGAGTGAAGTTTGGATCCAGAGTGAGAAGCTTTATGAGGTGCTTTATTCATTCGAGGTTCCTTTTTCAGATTAAGGAGGATTTTGATTATGGCTAAGAATAAGGTCAAATACAATCTTAAGAATGCACACTACGCAATGCTTAAGGTGGATGAAGAGGGTGTGGTTTCCTTCGATAAGCCTGTGGCATTGCCCGGTGCAGTTTCGATTTCTCTGGATGCCAATGGTGAGCCGGAGAACTTTTATGCAGATGGTACTGCGTATTATGTCATCAATAACAACATGGGTTATGATGGCGATTTGGAGCTTGCGATGATTCCGGAGGATTTCAGAGTGTCTGCTTTGAATGAGACTCTGGATGATAACAAGGTTCTGATTGAGGATGCGAATTCTGAGTTGAACAGATTTGCACTTCTTTTCGAGTTTGATGGAGATGTGAAGCACATCCGTCATGTCCTTTATAACTGCTCTGCAAGTAGACCAGGTATCGAGGGCAAGACAAACGAAGAGAGCAGGGAGGTACAGACGGAAACTCTTACCATCAAGGCAACACCGCTTCCTTCCGGTGTGGTTAAGGCTAAGACCGGTAATGAAACAGACAGTACGGTTTATGCCGATTGGTACAAGGCGGTTTACATGCCAACCATTACCGGTGTGAACACAAATGTAGAATGATAAGTTTGATGGGCTGGGACAGAAATGTCCTGGCTCTTTTACTTTATTTTGAAAGTGAGGACTTTGATTATGAGTATGGTTAAGAATATCGAAATTGATGGAAAGCAGGTGCCTTTTAGAGCAAGTGCTGCGATTCCGAGAATATACAGAATGAAGTTCCAGAGGGATATCTACAAGGATTTGGCGTCTTTGGAGAAGGCGATTGACAGCAACACTGAGGAAGTAAGCAACCTTGATTTGTTCTCTTTGGAGATGTTTGAAAATATTGCATATGTTATGGCAAAGCATGCAGACCCGAGTATTCCTGATACACCGGAAGAGTGGCTGGATGATTTTAATACATTCAGTATTTATCAGGTGCTTCCAAAGATTATAGAGCTTTGGGGATTGAATGTCAGATCGGATGCAGAGGCTAAAAAAAACTTCGTGCAACAGACCGTCCGATGACAACACCGTTGTTCCTGTTAAGGTGCGTCCAGTTGGGGATTAGTATTCGTGACTTGGATTTACTTACAATTGGAATGGTGAATGATATGTATGTGGAGAGCGGAAATGATCAAGATGCCGACAAAAATTACAGTGTGCTGGCTACACAGGCTGATTTTAACCGGTTTTAGAAGGGAGGTTTTTACTCTTCGTTCAATACATTTTGGATGACAGACGGAAATGATGTTGATATAATAATCTGTGAGATTATGTCTATGTTACAATTTGAAGTATGCGAAGGAGAAGTAAACCAATGGAATTAAAGATAATTCCTCATAAAATGACTGTTTGTAAGGTATCGAATATTTCTGATATAGACATTACCGCCGATTTTTACTTTATTGGGAGAACTGATGAAGAATTATCGTTGGTGTGTAAAACGGAAGATGCACCACAGAATACGATTGAACGTGATGATGACTGGAGAGGTTTTCGTATTCAGGGAGTCCTTGATTTTTCGTTGATTGGAATTCTGTCAAAATTATCCGGCATTCTTGCAGAACATCAAATAGGAATCTTTGCGGTATCAACATATAACACGGATTATATTCTTGTTAAAGAAGAAAGTTTTGAACGAGCTTTGAACGTACTGAGTTCTGAGGGATACACGATAGCGTAACTTTCAGTAGGCCGGTGTGTTTATCTGAGAGATGAATTTTAATTTGTGGAGGATTTGACGATGGGAAAGGAACTGTCGGAAATGACGCTGGCCGAATTGTGGGAATTGTTTCCCATCTTTCTTGTTCAGCACGATGATAAGTGGAAAAACTACTACAAGGAGATTGAAGCCTCAATAATGGACCTGTTGCCAGATTATCCTGTTGAAAGGATTAGTCACATTGGAAGTACAGCGATACAGGGCATATGGGCGAAGAACATTGTTGATGTGATGGTTGAGATTTCTGAAAAAGCCGACATGGAAGAACTGGCACATGTTATGGAGCGGAATGGTTTTATCGGAATGTCCGCTGAAACAAACCGGATTTCACTCAATAAAGGGTATACCAAAGAAGGCTTTGCGGATAAGGTTTATCACATTCATCTCAGATACACCGGAGATAATGATGAACTGTATTTCCGCGACTATCTGAACGAGCATCCGCAGGTCGCAAAGGATTATGAATCTTTGAAGCTGGAATTATGGAAGAAATATGAACATGACAGAGACGCATATACCGATGCAAAGACTGAGTTCATTCGCAAGTGGACAACAGAAGCCCGCAGAATATATGGCGACAGATACTGACAAATTCAGGTTGTAGGGATAAATGAATATAGCTTATGAGTGGCATCGGTGAAATATCCGGTGCCTTTGTTGTGTAAAGAGTCGAGAAATCGGCTCCTTTTTCTTGCCATAAAATGAAGGGAGGTTCGGTATGGCTGCATCGAGAATTAAAGGTATCACCATTGAAATCGGCGGCGATACCACGAAACTTCAAACAGCATTAAAGGGCGTTAATAACGAAATCAGAAATACGCAGGCACAACTTAAGGATGTGGAGAAGCTGCTTAAGCTGGATCCTGGTAATACAGAGCTTTTGGCGCAGAAGCATAAGCTGCTTGGGGATGCGGTTAAGGAGACCAAGGAAAAGCTGGAAACTTTGAAGACTGCCGCAGAGCAGGCGGAGAAAGCATTAAATGATGGAACGATTTCCAAGGATCAGTATGATGCTTTGCAAAGAGAGATTATTGAAACTGAGAATGAACTAAAGAGACTGGAAGAGCAGGCGAACCAGTCAGCTACGGCGTTGCAGAAGATCTCTGCGACGGGTGAGAAGTTAAAGGATGTAGGCAGCAACATTGAGGGAGCAGGAAAAAAGCTTCTTCCGGTTACGGCTACCGTGACTGCTCTTGGTACTGCTTCTGTGAAGACTGCGGCTGATTTTGAAACTGCCATGAGTAAGGTGGCGGCGGTATCCGGTGCAAGCGGAAAAGAGTTGGAAGACCTGACTGCCAAGGCCAGGGAGATGGGAAGCAAGACGAAGTTCTCTGCATCGGAAGCGGCTGAGGCTATGAATTATATGGCAATGGCTGGCTGGAAGACAGAGGATATGCTTTCCGGTATTGAAGGCGTTATGAATCTGGCGGCTGCTTCAGGGGAAGATTTGGCGACAACTTCTGATATCGTGACAGATGCACTGACTGCCTTTGGATTGTCGGCTCAGGATTCCGGGCACTTTGCAGATGTACTTGCGGCGGCTTCCAGTAATGCGAACACCAATGTATCGATGATGGGCGAGACTTTTAAGTACTGTGCACCGATTGTCGGTGCTTTGGGGTTCTCTGTGGAGGATACAGCGGAAGCCATTGGTCTGATGGCGAATGCAGGTATCAAGTCTACCCAAGCTGGTACGTCCCTTCGAACCATTATGACAAATCTTTCCGGTGAGGTTAAGATTTGTGGGGAAAATATTGGTGAGGTAACAGTTGCCACCACCAATGCGGATGGTTCCATGAGGGATTTGTCAGATATTCTGGCTGACTGCAGAACTGCCTTTAATGGCTTGTCAGAATCGGAGAAGGCTGCGGCTGCAGAGAGTCTTGTTGGAAAGAATGCTATGTCCGGATTCCTTGCACTTATGAATGCAGGAGAGGCAGACATAGCAAAGCTCTCAGGAGCGATAGATAACTGTAACGGTGCTGCGCAGAGTATGGCAGACACCATGAATAATAACCTGGAAGGTCAGCTCACCATACTGAAATCTCAGTTGCAGGAGCTGGCCATTTCTTTTGGGGAAATTCTGTTACCGGTGGTAAAGAAGATTGTGGGTTGGGTGCAGGGATTTATTGATGTGCTAAACAGTCTGCCGGACGGTGTAAAGGAAACCATTGTGACGGTTGCACTGATTGCGGCGGCGCTGGGCCCGGTACTGATCATTATTGGCAAAACCATTACGGCAGTGGGTACGATTATGACCATTGTGCCAAAGGTTGTGGGTGTGATTAAGGCAGTGAAGACTGCATTTCTGGCACTGAATGCGACCATGCTTGCCAATCCGATTGTTCTGATTATTGCAGCTATTGCGGCCTTGGTGGCGGCGTTTATCTATCTTTGGAATAATTGTGATGAGTTCCGGCAGTTCTGGATTGATTTGTGGGACAGCATAAAGGCGATTGCGGTTGCAGTCTGGGAAGCCTTGAAGGAATTCTTTGTGGCTGCCTGGGAGTTTATCAAGACTACAGCGGAAACGGTTTGGAATGCTTTGGCTGGATTTTTTACCGGGCTTTGGGAAGGAATTAAGAATACCTTTACTACCGTTGTGAATGCAATCAGTAACTTCCTTAGTACGATGTGGAATACAATTAAGTCTGTGGCTGAGACAATCTGGAATGCGATTTCCACCTTCTTTACGACCATCTGGAATGGAATCAAGACCGTGGTGACTACGGTTGTTACGGCAATCAGTACCTTCTTTGCCACAATGTCAAGTGGTGAATTCAAAATGGCAGGGGGCGTTGCAAAATAGATGAGTAATCATCTATGGAGCATCGCTCTCTTTTTGTGTCTGAAAACAGAAAACGGACTCCGAAGAGTCCGTCAATCATGGTATAATAAGTTATGACGAGTAACTTAA
>NZ_JAFBIZ010000123.1 GCF_021531995.1 Faecalicatena contorta | reverse complement strand
TTAAAAAGAATGGCTACGGCATGACGTAATGCTGTAGAAAGAAGAATGTCGGAAAGCCGTGTGAGGGAGAACCTCATGCACGGTTTGATGAGGGGAGAGAGGGCAAAGCCCTCTAACCTACTCTACCGGCTCCGCTCCCGGCCATTTTGCCCCCTGCCGGTTGTAGTAGTAAGCGAGGAGGGAATTTTTCTGCCCTGGTGTTTGGCATTTGGAGCATTTACCCGTAGTAGAGGGCAAAGAGAAAGGATTTCTCCAACACCGGGTAGAAACCACTGCGTCCGGTGTCATTTTAGCGAAAGCGGGCAGGAATGCCCTTTACAGGATTAGTAGTAGCAGAAAAAGAGAAACAAACTTTTGTGGTTGCAGTTTTCCAAAAAAGTGGCGGACGGAAGTGAGAGAAAGTTTGCAGTCACGGAGAGCAAGTTTCTACCACGGTGCCAAAATCCGCAATTCTGCAGTTTTGCCCCTCGCGGGAAACTTGTTGGGGAGTGCCTTCCCCAAACCCTGCTCATGCGCCCTTACGGGCGAGAAAGGAGGTCACACCATGCGAAAGAAATACAACACGCCCCACCGCAGCCGCGTTGTGAAAACCCGGCTGTCCGAAGATGAGTATGCCGACTTCACAGCGCGGCTTGCGCCCTATGGTATCAGCCAGTCCGAATTTCTCCGGCAGGCGATACGGCGGGCGACCATACGCCCGGTTGTCCATGTGTCGTCGGTCAATGACGAGTTGCTTTCCGCTGTCGGGAAGCTGACAGCCGAGTACGGCAGGATCGGCGGCAACCTCAATCAGATTGCCCGGTATCTGAACGAATACGGCGTACCCTACAACACCCTTTCCGGCGAGGTACGCGCCGCCATATCCGACCTTGCCGTCCTCAAGTATGAAGTCCTCAAGAAAGTAGGTGACGCGGTTGGCAACACTCAAGCATATCAACTCTAAAAACGCCGACTACGGAGCCGCCGAGCAATATCTTCTCTTTGAGCATGACGAGTTTACCATGAAGCCCGTCCTTGATGAAACCGGCAGGCTTATCCCCCGCGAGGACTACCGGCTGTCCACGCTGAACTGCGACGGGGAGGATTTTGCCGTTGCGTGTATGCGGGCCAATCTCCGCTATCAGAAAAACCAGCGGCGGGAAGATGTGAAAAGCCACCACTACATCATCAGCTTTGACCCGCGGGACGGGCCGGACAACGGCCTGACCGTAGACCGGGCGCAGGCGTTGGGGGAACAATTCTGTAAAGAGCATTTTCCCGGCCACCAGGCCCTTGTCTGCACCCACCCGGACGGGCATAACCACAGCGGCAACATTCATGTGCATATCGTCATAAACAGCCTGCGGATTGAGGAAGTGCCGTTCCTGCCCTACATGGACAGGCCGGCCGATACGAAAGTCGGCTGCAAGCACCGATGTACCGACGCTGCCCTGCGCTACTTCAAATCCGAAGTCATGGAGATGTGCCACCGGGAGGGGCTTTATCAAATCGACCTCTTGAACGGCAGCAAGAACCGCGTCACCGACCGGGAGTATTGGGCGCAGAAAAAGGGACAGGCCGCGCTGGACAAGCAGAACGCCCCCATGATTGCCGATAGTATCACGCCCCGGCAGACCAAGTTTGAAACGAACAAGGAGAAGCTGCGGCAGACCCTACGGAAAGCCCTTGCCACCGCCGCCAGCTTTGACGAGTTTTCCTCTCTGTTGCTGCAGGAGGGTGTGACCGTCAAGGAGAGCCGGGGGCGGCTTTCCTACCTCACGCCGGACAGGACAAAGCCAATTACCGCCCGGAAGCTGGGCGACGATTTTGACCGCGCCGCTGTCTTTGCCGTTTTAGAGCAAAACGCCGCCAGAGCAGCCGAAGCGCCAGCCAGATCCCCCGATCCCCCACGCACCATAAAAGACCGCTTGCAGGTTGCCAGAGCCGAGATAGCCGCCCCGAAACAGGACGGAGTGCAGCGGCTTGTGGACATTGAGCAGAAAATGGCCGAGGGCAAAGGCCGGGGCTATGAACGCTGGGCGAAGATACACAATCTGAAGCAGGCCGCCAAAACGCTGTCCGTCTACCAGCAATACGGCTTTACTTCCCCGGAGCAGTTAGAAGCCGCCGTTGACACCGCCTATCAGAAAATGCGCCAGACCAGCGGCGAACTGAAAGCACTGGAAACGAAGCTGCAAGGGAAAAAGAAGTTGCAGCGGCAGGTGTTGGCCTACGCCCAGACCAAGGCCGCCCGCGACGGGCTGCGGGCACAGAAATCCGAGAAAGCCCGCGCCGCATACCGGCAGGCCCATGAGAGCGATTTTATCATAGCCGACGCAGCAGCCCGGTATTTCAAGGCGCATGGCATTACCAAGCTGCCCGCCCGGAAAGCGTTGCAGGCCGAGATCGAGCAGCTTATCTCCGAGAAAGACGGCCTGTATAACACCTATCACGAACAGAAACAGCGGTTCAAGGAGTTGCAGACCGTCAAGCGGAACATCGACCAGATTTTGCGCCGGGACGAGCCGCACCGCAGAAAGGAGCAGAGCCATGAGCGATAACCTGCCCCACATGGACTACCGCCAGCACCGGCGGGCGCGGCGGCTGGTACATGAGTGCTGTAACTACGATGAGGGGAACTGCCTGCTATTGGACGACGGGGAGCCTTGCGTGTGCGTCCAGAGCATTTCCTTTTCCCTCATGTGCCACTGGTTCCGTGTGGCTGTCCTGCCCCTTGACGGGGAGCTGGCCGCAGCCCTCTTGTGCCGGGGAAGCCGGAAACGGTGTGCCGTCTGCGGGGCGGCCTTTGTCCCCAAATCCAACCGGGGAAAATACTGCCCCGACTGCGCCGGGCGCATGAAGAAAATCAAAGCCGCCGAGAGAAAGCGGAAACAAAGGCAGAGATGTCACGCTTTAGAGCCTTTCAAACCCGCATAAATCAAGGCTTTTTTCGTGGGTGTCAAAGGGTACGCGATACATTTATCCTTTTCCCCCGGAAACGGCGTTTTAATGCGTGACAATACGCCAAAATCAACCCGAACACAGGGAGGTGATCCTATCGCTGATTATATCAGGGCAGACACGCGGCTGCCCGCCTATCTGCCGTATCCCCGTTTCCTGCTGAAAATGGAGATTTCACAGACCGCCAAGCTGCTGTATTCGCTGCTGTTAGACCGTTCCACCCTCTCCCAGAAAAACAAGTGGCTGGACGACGAGGGCAGGATTTATATTATCTATCCCATCGCGGAGATAGCAGAAATACTGGATAAAGGCAGCACCACCATCAAGGGGGCGCTTAATGAACTGGACACGGCGGGGCTGTTGGAACGGGAACGGGGCGGCTTCTCCGCACCGAACCGGCTTTATGTCAAAGTACCGCCAGTGCCACAGGTACAGTTTTCAGACCAACTGATGGCCGGAAGTCCGCCCCTCATAGAGCCGGAAAACCGTCCTACTGATGGTCAGAAAACCGACCTTATGATGGTCGGAAAACCGTCCCCTAACCAAACTACTATAAACAACCTTACAGAGAGCCAAACAAAGGGAGTGAGTGGGGGGCCGTCCGCGCCCTATGGCCGATATGGAAATATTTTTCTGTCACAGACCGAATACGACGAGTTGCAGGCAGAGTACCCTGACAGGCTGGAACGGTTCATCGAGGAAATGAGCCGCTACCTTGCCGCCAACGGGAAAAGCTACCAGAACTATGCCGCCGCCCTGCGGATATGGGCGGGGAACGACAAAAAGGAAGCCCCTAAAAAGGGCATACCAGACTACTCATGCAAGGAGGGCGAGAGTTTATGAAGAATGAAATCAACGCGGTTTTGGAGAATATGACGACCACCATCCCGGAGCCGGAGGACTACACCGGCGAGGACGGTTTACTGTACTGCGGCAAGTGCCGCAAGCCGAAAGAAGCCTATTTTGCGCCGGATAAGGCCGCTATCTTCGGGCGCGACCGCCACCCGGCAGAGTGCGACTGCCAGAGAACCGCCCGCGAGGAACGGGAAGCCGCCGAAAAGCGGCGCAGACACCTTGACACCGTGGAAGAACTGAAACGCCGGGGCTTTACCGACCCCACCATGCGGGACTGGACTTTCGAGAACGACAACGGCAGGAACCCGCAGACCGGGCTTGCCCGCCGGTATGTGGAGCATTGGGAAGATATGCGGACAGACAATATCGGCTGCCTGTTCTGGGGCGGCGTAGGCACCGGCAAAAGCTACCTTGCAGGCTGTATCGCAAACGCCCTCATGGAGAAAGAAATCCCCGTCCGCATGACGAACTTTGCTCTTATCCTCAATGACCTTGCCGCCAGCTTTGAGGGGCGCAACGAGTACATTTCCCGCCTTTGTCGTTATCCGCTGCTGATCCTTGACGACTTCGGCATGGAACGCGGGACGGAATACGGGCTGGAACAGGTGTTCAATGTGATTGACAGCCGTTACCGCAGCGGCAAGCCGCTGATCGTCACGACCAACCTTACGCTGGACGACCTGCACAACCCGGAGGACACCGCCCATTCCCGGATTTATGACCGCCTGCTTTCCATGTGCGTCCCGGTACGCTTTACCGGCGACAACTTCCGGCAGGAAACCGCCAAGCGGAAAATGGAGAGCATGAAGAAACTGATTACCGACTGAAAGGAGTATTGCCTATGGCAGATAACAAGCAGCACGACACCCGCACCACCCGCCGCCCTGACTGTGTGACGGAAATCCGCATGGGCAATTCCGTCCTTGTCGTGTCCGGCTATTTCAAGAAAGACACCACAACCACAGCCGCCGACAAAATGGCGCGGGTACTGGAAGCGGAAGCCGCTGCTACACAGGAGCCGACTTATCCGGCGTGAACCGGGGCATGGAAAAGCGGCCATGCCAGGGAGCATGACCGCTGGAACGAAAATCGGAAGTGCTTTAGCAATTCTTAATCTCATTCTCTATAAAATAATTTGCAATTTCAAAGGCTTTTATTCTTCTCTTTGCCAATGTGATTTGTGATTTATAACGCTCGGAATTATCCTTTGATTCAAATGTTTTTACTGTTTCTCTTAGCTTGTGCAGAGTTGAATCAATTTGCCTTTTGGCCGCGGTTAATTCATCTATTGTATACTTCATGTTTTCTCCTTTAACTTCTGATTTTTTTGTTAAATCAGAGTATACCACGGAGTTATGAACTTTTCTACTGCAAATATGGGACGACAACCCATACCATAAAAATCGGAAAATTGAAAAGCTGTAAAGAAGCAAATTTAACGCTTTTGCCGCTGTACAGCCCCCGCCGTTCCGTGGTACAATGAAACCACGGAATAGTGGGGCTGGCTGTCGGAAACGGAGGATTTTATGTTAAGACAAGCCACCCAAAACCTCATTACCGCCCTTTATCCGAGATTGTCCCACGAGGATGAATTGCAAGGCGAGAGTAATTCCATATCGAACCAAAAAAGGATACTCGAAACCTACGCAAAACAGAACGGCTTTACCAATCTGCGCTGGTACACCGACGACGGTTTTTCCGGCGCGAACTTCCAGCGGCCCGGATTTCAAGCCATGCTTGCGGACATTGAAGCCGGGAAAGTGGGTACGGTCATCGTCAAGGACATGAGCCGGTTAGGGCGAAACTACTTGCAGGTAGGGTTTTACACGGAAATGCTGTTCCCTCAAAAGGGTGTGCGTTTTATCGCTGTCAACGATAATGTGGACAGTGCCAGCGAGGGCATGGACAACGATTTTACCCCGCTGCGAAATCTGTTCAATGAATGGCTGGTGAGAGATACGAGCAAGAAAATCAAGGCAGTGAAAAAGTCAAAAGGCATGAGCGGCAAGCCTGTTACCAGCAAGCCGGTTTACGGCTATGTGATGGACGAGGACGAGAATTTTATTATAGACGAGGAAGCCGCCCCGGTGGTGCAGCAGATTTACCAGCTTTGCCTTGCCGGGAACGGCCCGACCAAGATTGCCCGTATGCTGACGGAGCAGCAAATCCCCACGCCGGGGACGCTGGAATATCAGCGGACAGGCAGCACCCGCCGTTATCACCCAGGCTATGAGTGCAAATGGGCGACCAACACCGTCGTTCATATCCTCGAAAACCGAGAGTACACCGGATGTCTGGTGAACTTCAAAACGGAAAAGCCTTCTTATAAGGTCAAGCACAGCATAGAGAACCCCGTCGAGAAGCAGGCCATTTTCGAGAACCACCATGAGCCGATCATCGACAAGGAAACATGGGAACGGGTGCAGGAGTTACGCAAACAGCGCAAACGCCCGAACCGCTACGATGAAGTGGGGCTGTTCTCCGGGATTTTGTTCTGCGCCGACTGCGGCCATGTGCTGTATCAGCAGCGGTATCAGAACAAAGACCGCAAACAGGACTGCTACATCTGCGGCAGCTACAAGAAGCGCACCCGCAACTGTACGGCGCACTTTATCCGCACCGATCTGTTGACCGCTGGTGTCCTGGCAAATCTCCGGCAAGTGACCGAATACGCAGCCAAGCATGAGAGCCGGTTTGTGAAACTACTTGTCCAGCAGAACGAGATCGGCGGCAAGCGAAAGACCGCCGCAGCCATCAAGCAGCTTGAACAGGCGCAGGAACGCATTTCTGAAATCAGCCGCATTATCAAGCGGCTGTATGAGGACAATGTAAACGGCAAAATCAGCGATGAGCGTTTCATGGAACTGTCGGCTGACTACGAAGCCGAGCAAGCGGAGCTGAAAAAGAGAGCCGCCGCCCTGCAAGCCGAACTGGACAAGTCACAGGCAGCTACCGTCAACGCCGAGAAATTTATGGGCATTGTCCGCAAGCACCTTGCCTTTGAAGAACTGACCCCCACTCTCTTGCGGGAAATGATCGAGAAAATTGTGGTGCATGAGTGCAGCTATGATGAGAACGGCACCCGCAGGCAGGACATTGAGATTTATTACAGCTTTGTCGGCAAGATTGACTTGCCCGAATAACCGCCCGACCTATCCGACACAATGGCCAAGTGTCGGATAGGAACGGCAAAATTTTTTGCACTTCTATTGCTTCTTTATCACACATAAGCAAAGTCTCAGGGTATGAAGCAGTTCATGGCTAATTAAAGGGAACAAAAAGAAAGGAAAAGCCAATCCAGACGGTATCAGCGGCAGGCTACAAGAATAAATTGTGATTTCACAAGATTGGTGCTATAATAAGAGAAAAGTTCCTGCCGGGGCAGCCGCTCCGGTGGTATGGATAGAAAGGCAGGAAAACAATATGCACATCAGCTATAAACCACTCTGGCACACACTGTTAGAGCGTGATATGAGAAAAGAGGATTTAAGGCTTGCCGCTGGTATGACAACAAATATGATTGCCAACATGAGCAAAGAGGGAAAGCACATCAGCATGGATACATTAGCCCGTATCTGCGAAACGCTGAATTGTGAGATTACCGATGTGATTGAGTTAGTACCAGACGAGCCTGCTTCCACAGGAGGTAAGGAACATGAGCGAATTGAAACCAAGAATAAAAGAAAACGGAATTGATTATATCCTTGTTGGAGATTACTACATCCCGGACTTGAAGTTGCCGGAGGAACACCGCCCCATCGGAAAGTACGGACGGATGCACCGGGAATATTTAAGAGAAGTCTGCCCAGCCAGATTACACACATTGACCCTGACCGGGGAATTGTGGACATATCTTGCAGACCTGAACGAACAGGCACAGAAACGGTTAGACACCATCATGGAGCAGATGAAAGCTGCCGAGGGCGTGACCGAGGAATTGAAGCGTACCCGTCAAATGGAATGGGTGCAGCGTTGCAATAACATTCACAACCGGGCAGAAGAAATTGTTTTACATGAGATGATTTATTCATAACGGTATGGTAGAATGATTATTACAAATTAGAAGTTGTAAAGGAGACTTTGTATGGGTAGAAAAGAAATAACAACAAAAGAAG
>NZ_JAFBIZ010000122.1 GCF_021531995.1 Faecalicatena contorta | reverse complement strand
TATCATAACAACGTATTGTTATGCAAGTTTTTTTTTAATCTCCAGATCCTATTTATGACATGAACTTTCTAAAATGCAGATCCCGGATTATACAGACGGTGGTTCTACCTTAAGCTTCACCAGATTTTCAGCCTGTTGCTGAAGTTGATCCTGATATGCCAGATTATGATATCTTCGGATCTGGACTTTCGTTGTTCCCATTCGATCTGCGACCTGATCTTCCGACGCTCCGTACGCAAATAAGGTAACCGCACAGCTGTTTCTCAGGTTCCGCGCACTGTAATGAGGAATCCCCGTTTTTTCTTCATATTTTCGCATCATGCGGCTGATATACATCGGGTTCAAAGGATTTCCCCGTTTATTGCAAAATAGATACGGCTGTACTCTGCTTTTCTCATTCAGATTCCGTTCTTCGATATATCTCTTTAGTATTTTGCACACATCTTCCGGAATATAGGATAATCTGTGCCTTCCCTGTATCAAAGCATACATTCCATTCTCATATAGTGCAAGATCAGAAAGCTTCAGCCGCATCACTTCTGTAGATGTAAGACCGACGCGAAAAAGAAATGTAAGTACACAATACTCCATAAGATGACCTTCTGCTGCTTTTAAGAGTTCATCCAGATGCACAACCGGAACTGCTCTTGCATATTCTTCCTGTTTGGCCAATTGTCGCAAATAAGGATAATATACATCCTGATACTCTTCTGATATCTTGTACTTTTCCCGGTTTTCACATACATATTCAGCAAAGGAATGCAGTTCCCGGAACTTTTTAGACATGGTTCCAGGTCTTATCTCTTTCTGTTCTACTCTATGCTTTAAATAGAAAAAATATACCTGTACCTCATCCTTTCCAATCTCAAGAAAATCCATTTGAAAATAGTTCATAATCTCTATAATATCTGCCTGATAGGAAGCCTGCGTCGTATGACTTTTAAAATGTGCAATAAAATCAGGCCATACGACTTGACTGATCAGTTGCGACGCATATAAGCTGTTCATTTTAGTCCCTCCTTCTTGACTAATGTCCGCGAGAGCGGACCCACCACTATAATGTTAAAAGTATTCTTCATACTATAACATTATAGATTTTTAAAATGGTTGGGGGACTCCCCAACCCAGAATAATCCAACATCTAAAACGGCGTTCCCATCAAATCATAGGGTGTCACCTGATAGACGTAATAATTCAGCCAGTTTGTATACAGATTATTCGATGTAGCTCTCCAGGTAAGCAATGGTTTGTTCTCCGGATTATTCTCCGGATAGTAATTTTTCGGAATCTCAATCGGAAGTCCTTTTCCCAGATCCCGTTTATACTCACCATCCAGAGTCACTCTGTCATACTCCGGATGTCCCATTACAAAGATCTGGCGTCCATCTTCTGCCATCGCAAGAAAAAGTCCTGCTTCGTCAGATTCTGCCAGTACCGTCAGTCTCTGATCCGCACGAATCTGATTCAATGGCACCTCTGTGTGGCGTGAATGTGGTGCCAGAAATACATCATCAAATCCTCTCACAAGCGGAATCTTGCGGTTCAATACCCGGTGCCAGAACACCCCAAACACTTTTTTATCCATCTGTACCTTATCAATCCCATAATGATAATAGATGCCGGCCTGTGCTCCCCAGCACAGATGAAGTGTTGACGTAACATTCGTCTTCGTCCACTCCATGATCTCTGTCAACTCATCCCAGTAATCTACTTCCTCAAACGGAATTTGCTCCACCGGAGCACCTGTAATAATAAATCCATCAAATTTCTGATTCCTGATTTCCTCAAATTTCTGATAAAACTTATTCAGATGGCTGAGAGACGTGTTTTTCGCCTGATGACTTGATACCATAACAAAGGTCACATCCACCTGAAGAGGTGTATTCGATAAAGATCTCAGGATCTGAAGCTCTGTATCCTCTTTCAGCGGCATCAGATTCAAAAGTCCAATCTTAATTGGACGAATATCCTGATGTGTTGCCCGATGCTCATCCATCACAAATATATTCTCACTTTCAAGTATTTCCTTTACCGGAAGATCATTTTGCACTCTGATTGGCATAATTACTTTTCCCCTTCTTCTTCATTATTCTCATCTTTTTCTTCCTGTTCATTCTGACACATTCCAGACTGTGGATGCACGTAATCCTCACAGCTTACCCTAGACTTCATGTGAACATAATTTCCACCGTTATCCACATAACTCATTGTATCATAATAATCCGAATCTGCGGGAAGCTTCTTTTTTTCCAGCCGATTATCCAAAATCAGCTTCACAATATAATATAACACCGCAAATGCAGGCACTCCCATCAACATACCCAAAACTCCAAACAATCCGCCTCCCAGCAGAATTGCTACGATAACCCAGAATGCAGACAGACCGGTAGAATTGCCAAGGATCTTTGGCCCCAGAATATTTCCGTCAAATTGCTGAAGAACCAGAACAAAAAGAATAAAATATACTCCCTTGATCGGGTCAGACAACATGATCAGTATCGCACTGGGCACAGCACCGATATACGGTCCAAAGAACGGAATCACATTCGTCACACCCACAATCACGCTGACCAAAAGCGTATATGGCATATTCAAAACAGACAAACCTACAAAGCATAACACTCCGATAATCGCTGAATCAATCATCTTACCAATGATAAATCCTCCAAATATCTCATTGGTTTTCGTTGCAAGATGAAGCACGATATTGGCATGTTCCGGTGAAAAAAGTGCATAAATCCCCTTCTTCGCCTGACATCCAAACTTTTCCTTTCCATACAGCACATAAATAGACACAATTACGCCGATCAATGCATTCAACAGTTCACTCAGAAGATTAATCACACCAAATGTCAGCTGTGACATCACCTCATTTACCGTATCCATAAGGTCGGTTCTGAGCCAGTTCTGGAAAGTCGAAGTTCCTTCTTTAAAAGCAGCCTTCATAAGAGTTGTCATCGCCGAATCATTCAATGTCACATCACTGAAGCGATTCACCAGTTGATTCAACTGTCCCGGAAGTGTAATAATCAGATCCCTGATACTGACATACAACTCCGGAATCATAAGATTACACAGTGCCACAATCAACACGACCATAAGCACTAATGCTATAAATATCCCTGCTCCTCTGGAAAGTGATCTGGCACGTTCTTTATTATTCATTTTATTTTCCAGACCAGGCAGCAACACTTTTTCCACAGTCTTCACAATCGGATTCAGAAGATAAGCAATAATACAGCCATAGATAATCGGCTTAAGTACATCCATGACCATAGTTACCAGCCTGGAGATTGCTTCGATCCTCAACATTGCAAAATAAAACAGAATGCAGACCAGAATCACCAGAAAATACGTCATTCCCCGGTTAAACTGCTGTCGCAGCTTTGACGGTCCTTTCCGACCGATCTTAGGGCTGCTCGAATAGTATGTATTCTCATCGGATTTATCTTTACTCATATCGACCAACTTCCTTTTCACTCAAACAATTAAAATAATTATACTCTTCTTATAAATATGCGTCAACAGAAAAGGGATTGTCGCAAAATAATTCGTTCATATATTTTGCAACAATCCCTTTTATTCTCCTGTATATTCTAGTATCCGCATTTAAAGGTCGCGCATTCTGTCTGTTCACACTGACAGGCATCGCTTCCTTCTACACTGATCTTTCCCGCATGACATTTGCATTCTTTGTTATACATACAGTCTGTAGCTTTACAATCAATATCGCTTCTGGAAGATGCTTCCTTACCGGTCACATCCTTGTAGGAAGATCCGTTTTTCCGTTCTTCGAAACTGTCACAACATGTTTCTTCTGCCCGTTTTGCAGAACTTCCACCAACTACAATACTGTCCAGATCACAGTAGAAATTCTGGTTATGCGTACATGTCTGTACGGTACATTTTAATTCTGGCATAATATTACCTCCTGTGTTTTTTGTATTTCAGAAGTTATTATGCCAGAATTTTTATTTCTTATTCACACGGTCTGCAAATCTGTAATTAATCTTCTTTTACCACTTCACGCTGTGTCTTGGATTCAATTTCTTCTTTGATATCAGCAATGAACGCATCCAGTGACTTCTGTCCTTCATCTCCTGCGAAACGACTTCTTACAGATACCAGATTCTGTTCCTGCTCTTTTGCTCCGACCACCAGCATATATGGAATCTTATTCATCTGTGCCTCACGGATCTTATAACCGATCTTCTCAGCTCTTTCATCGATTTCAGCACGGATTCCTGCCTTCTCCAGTGCATCCAGAACCTGCTTTCCGTATTCCATGTACTTGTCAGAGATCGGAAGTATCTTTACCTGTACCGGCGCAAGCCAGGTTGGGAATGCACCCGCAAAGTGCTCAATCAGGATACCGATAAAACGTTCAATTGAACCAAACGCAACTCTGTGGATCATGATCGGGCGATGCTTTTCTCCGTCGGCTCCTGTATATTCAAGATCAAAGCGCTGTGGCATCTGCATATCCAGCTGAATTGTTCCACACTGCCATGTTCTTCCGATGGAATCTTCCAGATGGAAATCAATCTTTGGTCCATAGAATGCTCCGTCTCCTTCATTTACCACATAGTCAAGTCCCATGTCATCCAGAGCACCTTTCAGACCTTCTGTAGCCATCTCCCAGTCTTCATCACTCCCCATACTGTCTTCCGGACGAGTGGAAAGTTCAACGTGATATTTAAATCCAAAAAGGCTGTATACTTCATCAATCAGTTTTGTAACACCCTTGATCTCATCACGGATCTGTTCAGGCATCATAAAGATGTGAGCATCATCCTGATTAAAGCAGCGTACACGGAATAATCCATGCAGTGCACCGGATTTTTCATGTCTGTGTACCAGACCGATCTCTCCCATACGAAGCGGAAGATCCTTATAAGAACGAGGCTCAGACTTGTACACCAGCATACCGCCCGGACAGTTCATCGGTTTTACAGCAAAATCCATGTCATCTATCACTGTTGTATACATGTTATCTTTGTAATGATCCCAGTGTCCGGAATTTTCCCAGAGATGTCTGCTTAAGATAATCGGTGTAGAGATCTCCACATAACCATTCTTCTTATGCAGATCTCTCCAGTAATCCAGCAGGGTATTCTTAAGTACCATTCCCTTTGGAAGGAAGAACGGGAATCCGGGACCTTCGTCACACATCATGAACAGTCCAAGCTCTTTTCCCAGTTTTCTGTGATCACGCTTCTTTGCCTCTTCGATCATATGCAGATATTCTTCCAGCTCTGCTTTCTTCGGGAATGAAATACCATAGATTCTGGTCAGCATTTTATTTTTCTCACTGCCTCTCCAGTAAGCACCGGCAAGACTTGTAAGCTTAAATGCTTTTACTGTCTTGGTAGACATCAGGTGTGGACCTGCACACAGATCTACAAATTCTCCCTGCTGATAAAAACTGATCTCCTCTCCTTCCGGAAGATCTTCTACCAGCTCTACTTTATATGGTTCATCTTTTTCTTTAAAATATGCAATTGCTTCTTCTCTCGTTTTTGTAAATCTCTCGATCGGAAGAGCCTCTTTTACGATCTTCTTCATCTCTGCTTCAATCTTTTCCAGATCTTCTGTGACAAATGGCGTCTCTCTGTCAAGATCATAATAGAATCCATTGTCAATAGATGGTCCGATTGCAAGCTTTGTTTCCGGATAGAGACGTTTGATTGCCTGTGCCATAATATGAGATGTTGTGTGCCAGAATGCACCCTTACCATCTTCTGAATCAAATGTCAGAAGCTCAAGTTCACAATCCTCGCTGATCTCTGTTCTGAGATCTGTAATCTCACCGTTTACTTTTGCAGCAGTTGCTGCTCTTGCAAGACCTTCACTGATATCTTTTGCGATATCCAGTACAGACATGCTTCCTTCATATTCTTTGAAAGATCCGTCTTTTAATGTGATTTTCATGATTGTTTTCCTCTCTTCTCAATAAATATTCTTTTGCTTCTTCACAGGCATGAAAGGACTCTGTGAAAAGCGCCGATTATATAAAAAAAGTCCCCTACAGCCTGTTGCTGTAAGGGACGAGTTCACTTTTTCTCGCGGTTCCACCCTGCTTGAACTGACATATGTACATGTCAGAACCACTTCATTCTGATGGTAACGGAATCACCGGACTGTTTTGCAGCCACTCAGAGGTAGTCTTCAGAAGGTTCCAAAACAAAAGGCTTGCAGCCGGTGGCCTTTCTCTCTGTAGTTTCTTTCCCAACTTACTCGTCTCGTCATCGTGTTTTCATATGCTATCATTATAACACCGTCAAATTCTTTGTCAACAATTTTATCATCCACATCTTCCACACAGCCAGACATTCCCTCACCATATAATTCATGAACAGTACCGGATGACAGTCGGCCTTAATCGGGCAAGGATCTGCATATCCGAGCTGTCTGGCATAACTGCATGCACGATACAAATGAAAATTATTCGAAACAATGCCCACAGGCTCTGTTATGTCCCCGATCAGTTCCATCGAGTACAGCAGATTCTCTCTTGTCGTTCTGGAACGATCTTCCAGAATAATACGATGCTTCTCAATCCCATGGCAGAGCAGATATTCTTCCATAGCATCTGCTTCCGTCCGCTCTTCCTTCTCTCCTTGCCCTCCGGATACGACGACTCTCGTCTTCGGATGGCGTGAAAGATATGACAGTGCACAATCCAGTCTTCGCTGCAGAGAATCTGTAATCCTGCGGCCATTCACCTGCGCACCAAGAATAATCAGATAATGACACTCCTTATGCCGGTTGCCGAACATTCCTCTGACAATGATTCCTTCTGTAAGCAGAAATATTCCTGACAGGGAAGCTATTCCCACCTTAACGACATACGAAAATCCATTAAAATCTATCGCTTTTGTACCGACAAGACAGATAATTCCTGCAATCAGCCAGAATCTTGAAAAAGTAGAATCCCATTTTTTAAGAACCACACAGATAACCACATAATAGGCTATGCTGATGATTCCCAAAAAGAACATAACTATCTTCCACAGCATTTTTTATACTTTTTACCAGATCCACACGGACACGGATCATTACGTCCGACCTTTTTCCCCTTACGGATCGTCCCAGACTCTTTCTGTTCTTTATATAACTTTTTCAGTTCTTCTTCTGAATAAATCTCTTGCCACTGCGGAAGTTCATACAGCCAGTCTGCTTTTGCTGCCACCATATTCTTATACAGTTTTTCTTTATCAAATGCAAGACTTACTACCGTATCTTCATCCATTGTCTCTATTGGATTTGCCTCTTTCAGGCTGTCGTTGATTCCATCCAGGAATCCAACCATAGTAAGAACTTCCTGTCCATACTTTTCAGCCAGTTCCTTTACTGTTCCCTTTACTTCCTCATCCGGACTGGCAAGCAGCTGTTCATATATCTCTTTTTCAATCTGAAAATATGTGGACCAAAATCTCTGAAGCTGTCCTCTGTCCGCTTTCTCATCATATGCAATGTCATGCCACTGCTCCAATAATGTACGACTCATATTCTTATACTCCTTTGTATGCTTATATTCATTTGCAATTTTCAATTGCTCCCTATATAATATACTAAAGTCTTGATTAGATGTAAAGGATGATTCGTATGAAAAATGTAAAACGTATTCTGGCACTGATTGCCGCATTTCTACTATTTGGCATGTATGCATGCACACTGATTTTTGCTCTGATCGGCAGTCCGAATGCTCTGAATCTTCTCTGGGCATCCATTGCCTCCACAATTATTCTTCCGGTTCTTTTATATGGTTATATGTTGGTCTACCGCCAGATCCATCAGAGTCAGGACCAGGATGAAGATGACACAAAATAATATTCCAGAGGGGTCAGTTCCGACCCTTCCAGCATACATCTCGTTTCTTTTTCTCTTATTTTCTTTCTTTTTGCCAGATATTCTTCCATCGATATCACTTCGTTCTTTTCGGTCTTCCATTCTCCTGTACGCATAATAATACCTCCGTTTCTATTATTTATGATCCCCCTTGTCTTTCCGACTTTATAATTATATTTTTCATAATTGTATTATATGCATACATGTT
>NZ_JAFBIZ010000121.1 GCF_021531995.1 Faecalicatena contorta | reverse complement strand
TTCCAAATCGGATATCATAACGTCCACTTTCCTTGTCATAAAAAAGATTACCTTCTCGTTTCTCGCTCATTCTATTATTCCTCCTGAAAAATTATCTTTTATACTTAGTAATAGTGACGTTAATCTGATGATTGCAAAATCTCAGGATGTTTTTCTAAATATTTTTTTCGATAGCGATAAAACGTCGTGTGGGATAATCCTAATTCTTTCCGAAGCTCTGTCGGTGTAATCTCTCCGGCAATTACTTTTGAAAATGCTGCATCAAACTTATCTTCTCCGATTGCTGCAGGTCTTCCATAATCATCCCATTCTCCTCGGAGCTTCTTCATTTCTATGCCTTCTCTCTAGCGCTTTTCTTTTTTCTCAATTTCTGCCTGTGCCATAGAAGCATAAAGTTCCAGCATCATATTATTGATGGTTTCCATCATAAGACAAGCCATGGTGTTATCCATTTTTGACATATCCATCAATGTAGTCGGCAACTCCAGAACCATTAGCCGCACGCCCATTTCCTGCAGTTGTCGAATCTGCTCCATGGTATCCTTCTTATTCCTGCCCAACCGGTCCAATTCCGTAATAATCAAAATATCTCCTGACCGCAGAACATCTTCTACCAGCACAGTGTATCTTGGTCTGTTGAAATTCTTTCCTGTCTGCTGATCCGTAAAGATATTTTTCAGCTCCATTTCGTGTTCCTTACAGAATTGCCGTATCTCCTGAATTCCTCTGTCAAGATGCTGGTCCCTAGTGCTGGTCCTGTGATAACCATATACAGCCATTTTGCACTCTCCCTTCTGCAAATGTTCCAAAATGTAGGCATTTCTTCTGGAATATTCCAAAAGGAATTATCCATACATTTCGGTACAAAATTCACGTCTCTTTTTCCATATTCCAAATTGTGTACTTTTTGAAATATGCTTAACTATTCTGTATGTAATAGGAAAGGAAAACGCAACCTCTAAGCAAAATAATATCCCTGACTCTAGGATTTAGATTTCAATTTACCCAACAAATTTGTATCCACTGTTTATCACTGTCTCTATATAACCGTTTCCAATTTTTCTTCGAATCTGGCTGATCACATTTGCCACAGCACTTCCGCAATATTCCTGATCTTCTTTCCAGACAGCTTCATAAATCTGTTCTTTTGAAATCACCCATCCAGGATGTAATGCCAGATAAGAAAGGGTCTGAAACTCTAAATGAGAAAGAGAAATAAATCTACCATTTTGGAAAATCATCTGTTTCTGAAGATGAATTTCCAACTGAGAGAAAGTAAGTATATTGGGATCATGAGTCATTGTAGCGGATTCTGCATTTGGCAATGAAACCAGAACAGTCTCTGTAATATTCCCCGACTTTCCAATCTTCCTCATTACAATCTCTATCATTTCTTTCAACACCACCACCCACTATTTCACTTCAAATCATGTGATATCCCTAAGGTTCTATTTCAACAAAAATTTAAAAAAGTTATTGTATCTATTCATCAATAAATAATAATCGGATAACCTGCTTCAATCGTATCATAAATAATTTTTGCCTGTTCTTTAGGAAGATTGATGCAACCATGACTTCCCTTTGTCTTATATAACTCGCCACCAAATGCATCCTGCCAGTCCGCATCATGGAGTCCCTGTCCATACACAAACGGCATCCAATATTCCACTTCTACCTCATATCCATAAATATCACTGCTCAGTGTAAATGGCCTTGCTTTATATGCAATTGGCCATGACCCACGATACGTCTGTAATCCCTCACTAGGAAGTCCGCTGATAATATCTGTTTCTGTAACAAGCTTTCCATTTTTATAAAGCCATAAATATTGTTTATCTAAACTTACTTCTATGTAACTTCCCTGAAGATCATCACTTCCGTTCCTCCTCAACCCCTGTTTACTGTAAACCGGTTCTCGTTTTACATCACTACCACTCTTTATATCTTCTAACAACTTCTGCAATTCCGCATCTTTGTCAATCCAGTAACCATATTCATTTCCACTGATAATTACTTTTTCTCCAAAAGAAGTCTTAAAAGAACGAGGCACGTACATTGTGTTATATTTTGAAGACAATTCTTTAACAAAAGCTACTACGTCTTCTTCCTTAACACTTATACTGTCCCCACTGACAATTAACCATGAACATATTTTTTCATTGTCCAAAACTTCGACAGTATCGCCAAATATATAAGAAACCGTTGTTGTCCGGTATTGCAAAAGCTGTCTGTTTAATTCTTCTAATTTTCTATTTAGATCACTTTCTTCTGATGATACAGCTGTCTGATATACCTGACGATTTATTTTTATTTCTAAACGACTAGAGATCAGCTGTTCTTCAAAGTCTTCTGCTAAAGCATTATACACTTGTTCAACCAACTTCTTTTTGTCAATCTGATTACCTTGTATTTCATCCACTAAAATAAATGCTTCTTTCTGTTTGTCGTAAACGATATAAGCATCTGATGATTCTATTCGTTCTCCTAAATTGAAATCCTCGATATTCAAAACATCTTCCAACTTATTTTCCATTTTAATTTCATACTCTATCGAATAATTCTTTCTTTTTTCAATCAGGCCACGCTTTTGGTCTCTTTGTTTTTTTATTTTCAAAAGTTCTTTCTTCAATAAAGACGGCTCCAGTGCATATCCCATATTTCCCACTGTCGTCTCAAATATGTTTTTCCCATTTTCCTGGAAAACAACTTCTTTATTTCGAAATGTCTCTTCAATCTCTTTTACTGCCTGTTCCAGGGTACATTTCGAAATATCCATTCCATATATGGATATTCCGCATCCCATTGTTTCTTCATCCACCTTTTTTTCATAAATAGCCAGTACAATTCCAAGAAGCATCATACATAAAATACTACTCAGTAAAAAATATATTAACTTTAATTTTCTACATTTCATTTCATAACTTCGCCTCTTTTTCTATTCTTTTGGGCAAAGTAATAAAAAATAAGGTTCTTATGTCTCTGTTTTCTGCCCAAATTTTCCCACCGTGTCGTTCAACAATTGCTTTTGTTATTGACAATCCAATCCCCATTCCTCCAGTTTTTGAATTTCTCGATTTATCTACTCTATAAAAGCGCTCAAACAGATGTGGCAGACATTCTTTGGGAATTGGATTTCCTATATTTTCTACTTGGATTTCAATCATATAATCCATTTCTAAATACCTTATCCAAATGGCTGTTTGGGGTTCGGCATACCTTATTGCGTTACCAATTAGATTAACCATACATTGCATAATACGCGCCCTGTCTCCCCAAATTATATCGCCATGCTTTATACACAAGTTAAATGTCAGATTTTTCTTATCCAATTGAACATCAAAATTGTAGTATAACTGCTTACACATATCATAAAAATCAAAATCCTCGTATCTAAGTATTCCCTTCCGATTCTCCAACAAATACAGTTCCTGGAGTTGCTTCACAATCCCTGACAGTCTGAGAATCTCTTCTCTACAGCTTTCCAAACGTTCTCCTGTTGGCTCCCATATACCATCAATCATCGCTTCCAAATGACTCTGTATGTTGGTTAAGGGTGTCCTAAGCTCATGAGCTACATCCGCAGTAATCTGCTGCTTTTGTTCTTCCTCTTTTTTCAATGTTTGCGACATTTCATTAATTGCAGTAATCAGCTGTTGAGTCTCTGCAGTACGGCTTGTTACCAAAGACTTTACTCCATATTCACCATTCGCTATTTTTTCCGCCACCCGGACAGCATCTGAAATTGGTTCCGCTATTTTTCGTGCCATGATTCCTCCCATTATAATAGCTATTACAACAAACACCCCACCAATAACTACAAAACAGATGTTGAGATTATTCATCAAACGCAGTTCCTCATCAGAAAAAGAATACGGTCCATAATAGCCAACCGTAAGTTTTCCAACGCTTTTATTTTCATAAGACAGAGTATATATTTCTTCCTGATATTTACCCTGAAAATTAAAATATCTGCTACGCATATTACTCTCAGCATGTTCTAAAACAAGTTGACATTCTTCACTCTTGTGTGTTTGAATATCCCAATCCATTTCTCCACCTTTTGTTTCCAAATGGATAAAAACCCCATTTTGCATTGCAGCATTTCCTATAACTTCTACCTGTTCCTGACTAAAACTTCCAGTTTCCGCATCATATAAGTCCTGTAATTCATTCACGATATTGGATATTCTCTGTTCCTGCTGTCGTTTAGCATAATTTTCAAATTCTCTCTCCATATTAAATATAAACGCAACAGCAATGGAACAGATGACGGCAATAGAAATCAAAGAATATGTCAAAATCAATTTACTCTTAATGGTTTTCATATTCACCTCTTATAACACAAATTTATATCCAACACCGTACACTGTCACAAAATATCTAGGCATCTTTCCATCTGGTTCCACTTTCTGTCGTATACTTTTTATGTAAGTATCAATACTCCGATCATATCCCGCAAATTCATCCTCCAATGCATAAGATATAATCTGTTCCCTGCTAAATACACGGTTTGGTGACCTAACCAATAGTTCAAAAATTTTATATTCTGTCGGTGTAAGATGGATTTCCTCCCCCTGCTTTTCTACCTTCCGATATGTAAAATCCACTGTAATATAATGATTTCCTATGATTACAACATCCTGCTTATTTTCCTCCATCCTTTTCTGAGTGCGCCTTAACACCGTCTCTACTCTGGCCAATACATTCCTTGGACTAAAAGGCTTAACAATATAATCATCCGCACCAATCTGCAGACCCCTGACCATATTATTTTCTTCTATTTTTGCAGTCAACATAATGATAGGTATATCCTGCTTCTGATGAATCATCTGGCAGACATCTTCTCCCATAATATCCGGTAGCATCAAATCCAAAATAATCAAATCCGGCTTCAGTTCCTCTGCCGCCTCTATTGCTTTCTGTCCACTATGTACTGACTTTGTTTGATATCCTGCATTTTTTAAATATGCTTCCAACACTTCCGTAATCTTGATCTCATCATCTACAATCAATACCGTCCTTTTTTTTGTACTTTCCATTAGTTCCATATCCTGTCCTCGCTTCAATCTACCTCTATAATCGTAACTCTATAGTCCAATATAGATGTGATGGTAATAATCGCATTTATAATCCTCGGCATAGATACGTAATCTGCTTCAAGAATCATTTGCCCCGTCTCAAAATAAATTTCTATTTTATTTATTCCTACAATCTTCTTTAGTTCCTCACATATCCTATCTGCAGAATCTTTATTGTTCAGTCCCTGAATCATAAATATTCGCCTTTCCATAAAATAATCTCACCTCTCATATAGGAATATTTTCACATGTAACCTAATTAATCTTGTTCGTTTTACTATATCAGAATGATGTGGGGATTATGTGGAGATTAAACTAATAAACTTTCACTATTTCCGGGCTGTAACAATTTCTATTCCTAACTTGGTAACCAAACTCACATGGCAATCAGATACAGAATAATATATCTGCTTGCCCTCTCTGCGTCTTCTTATGAGTTTATGAGCTTTTAATATATTTAACTGATGGGATACCGTAGACTGTGATGCATTGAGATAACCTGTCAACTCACTGACACAAATTTCTCTGTCAGACAGCAAAAAAAGTAACTGAAGCCTTGTAGGTTCACCCAACACCTTAAAAAATTCAGCCAATTGACTATAATCAACCTGAACCGTATCGTATACATTTTTCATTTGTATATTTATTCTCCTAAAAAAGGCGCAGTCTTTTGGTGTCTGCGCCTATATATTTAAGTTTATTACAAGTCAAACATTAATCGTTAATTATCATAGATTGTGTACTCTCAAAGCACGTATTGCATTCAATACTGCGATTACTGTCACCCCTACATCAGCAAAAATTGCCATCCACATATTTGCAATACCAACCACACCCAAACCAAGGCAAACAAATTTTACAACTAAAGCAAATACAATATTCTGATAAACTATAGAGATGCACTTTCTAGAAATTTTAATCCCTTTAGCAATCTTCATTGGATCATCATCCATTAATACCACATCTGCTGCTTCTATAGCCGCATCGGATCCCATTGCTCCCATAGCAATTCCTATGTCGGCACGTCCAAGCACCGGAGCGTCATTGATGCCATCGCCTACAAAAGCTAGCTTCGCTTTTTTCCCTTTCTGTTCTAACAATCGTTCCACTTGAGTAACCTTATCGCTAGGCAGTAATTCACTGTGGACTTCATCTATGCCAAGGTCAGAAGCAACTTTTTCAGCAACCCTCTTTGCGTCTCCTGTAAGCATAACAGTCTTTTCAACTCCAGCTTTTTTCAATTCCGCAATTGCCTTTTTAGAATTTGGCTTTTCAATATCAGAGATTACAATATGACCAGCATATGCCCCATCAATTGCTACATGAATGATAGTTCCAACTGAATGGCAGTCCACATACGGAATATTCAGCCTTTTCATCAACTTAGGATTACCGACCGCCACTTCAATGCCGTCTACTTTTGCGATCAATCCATGTCCGCTGATTTCTTCAATATCTGTCACACGACTACGGTTAATTTCTTTTCCATAGGCCCGCTGAAGGCTCTTGCTAATCGGATGGGAGGAAGAACATTCTGTCAAAGCTGCGTATTCTAAAAGTTTCTCCTGCTCCATCTCATTGTGATGAATACCGCTCACCTCAAATACTCCTTGAGTCAGTGTCCCTGTCTTGTCAAAAACTACAACTTTCGTCTGGGATAATGTTTCCATATAATTTGAGCCTTTAATCAGAACACCTTCTTTGCTGGCTCCACCTATTCCAGCGAAAAAACTGAGTGGCACACTAACTACTAATGCACACGGACAGCTAATTACAAGAAATGTAAGCGCACTATAAATCCAGTTTGCCCAGTTTGCCGCATTTCCTGTAATTAAATTAAAAACAGGTGGTAAAACTGCCAGCAACAGTGCAGCAATACATACTGCTGGTGTATAAATTTTTGCAAATTTAGAAATAAAATTCTCCGAATGTGACTTACGAGAGCTAGAATCCTCCACTAGCTGCAAGATTTTAGAAACTGTTGATTCTCCAAATTCTTTTGTAGTCTGGATTTTCAGTACCCCTGTCATATTGATACATCCACTGATTACCTCGTCTCCCTCACCGGCCTCTCTTGGCATGCTTTCTCCGGTAAGTGCGCTGGTGTTCAAAGCTGAAGTTCCTTCTATGATAACTCCATCAATAGGAACTTTTTCACCCGGCTGTACCACGATCACGTTTCCAATACCAACCTCATCTGGATCAACCTTTTTCAACTTCCCATCACGTTCAATATTTGCATAATCTGGTCTGATGTCCATGAGGGCAGTAATGTTTCTGCGGCTTTTACCCACAGCGTAACTTTGGAACAATTCTCCTACTTGATAGAACAGCATAACAGCAATTGCTTCACTATAATCACCACTCTTTTCATAAGTAGCAAGTGCAATAGCACCGACTGTCGCCACAGCCATCAAAAAATTTTCATCAAACACCTGACCGTTCACAATTCCCTTTCCGGCCTTCCGTAATATATCATAGCCAATCACCAAATATGTCGCCATATAAAGTACTATATTTATAAATCCATTAAACGGCAGGAGTTTTAAACCTACCACCATGACCGCCGAAATAAGAATCCGAACCAGCATTTTTTTCTGCTTCTTTGTCATAACGAAGCCTCCTTTCAATTTAATATTTGCTTATTTGTTGAATTATATACTTCAAATCAGCGCCCCTTCCGCTTTCTGCATCCGGAGCGCCATAAAATACTGCTTCTAACTAAATCTCAATTTCACAGTCAGGTTCTACTTTCCTACAGGCTTTTAAAACTTCTTTCATTACCTGCTTTGCATCCTTGCCTTCTTCAAACTCTACAATCATCTTCTGAGTCATAAAATTAACTGTAGCAGAAGCAACACCAGCTGTTTTTCTTGCTGCATCTTCCATTAAATTAGCACAGTTGGCACAATCAACTTCAATCTTATAGGTTTTCTTCATTACAAATTCTCCTTTTCACTTTTTAGATTTAACCATTAAGCACTTGTTTAATTGTTATGTTTGTAGTATAATTACTGCACAAATGGAAGTCAACAGGTTGCAGACAGTCCCTTCCAAAATGGATAAAAAC
>NZ_JAFBIZ010000120.1 GCF_021531995.1 Faecalicatena contorta | reverse complement strand
AGGAAATTCATTGTATTTGAAGTAAGACAGGAAGCGATTTTATGGCCCCAAAAAAGAATGTAACTTTTGACGATATTGCAAAATATACACACTTTTCCAAGACGACTATCTCCCGTTATTTTAATAATCCAGATTCTCTGACTCTGGAAAATCAGGAGATTATCTCTGATGCACTCGTCAAATTAAACTACAAAGAAAATAAAGTTGCCAGAATTCTCGCAAGTGGAAAGACAGAATTCATTGGCATCATAATCCCCAATCTATATCTGCATTATTATTCCGAGATGCTAAATCAGATTCTATCAACTTATGAGACATTTGGCTACAAGTTTCTGGTATTTGTCGGAAATGAGTCTGAAGAAACGGAAAGGAAGTATCTCCGGGAACTTCTTGCATATAAGATTGAAGGTCTGATTATTTTAAGTCACACGATCCCTTCGAAAGAATTGGCGGACTTACAGATTCCTATTGTTTCTATTGAACGTGAAAATGAATACATCAGCAGTGTCAATACTGATAACTACATGGGAGCAATTCAGGCTACCACCCTGCTTGCCAAACACGACTGCGAGGTACTGATCCACATCAATTCCCCAACTTCCCAATCCACCCCCAGTTACCAGAGAATCCAGGGCTTCCTTGATATCTGCGAACACCAGGGACTGAATCATCAGATCTATATACGGAATCTTGGAAAGCATTCCGATTCCGATCAGCAATATCTGAAAGAGATCATTGAGGAGCTGGATCAAAAATATGCTGGTCGCAAAAAAGGAATCTTTATCTCCAATGACACACATGCTAACTGTTTTTTGAATCTGCTATTCCGAAAATATGGAACCCTGCCGGAAGATTACCTGATTGTCGGCTTCGATAATTCCCCTATCTCCCAGGAAGCCATCATCCCGATCAGCACCGTTGGCCAGCAGATTGATAAGATTGCTTTTGAGGCAGTTCAGTTGCTGGATGACCAGATCAAAGAACGAAAGAAAAGGAAACCTTCCCCCATCGGTGCCCCCATCCACAAAGTTGTCACACCAGTCTTGTGTCGACGAGAGACCACAGAAGGCTTCCCTTTTTCAAAATAGCTATATTTTCATTAAATAATGATTCTCTCATCAATGAAATGAATCCATAACATATTAAAATTCCAAGAGAAGGGATTGTTGCAAATAATCCTTTCTCTTGGAATCTTTTATAGCTTTTCTTTTCATTTGTATCGCCCACGTCCACGGACCACTGAATCGGATAATACCCACACTCCTGTGCTGTTAGAATCACATGATCATCATAGTCTCCATAAGGCGGACGAAAGAGCTGCATTTCAACACCTGTCAGCGCTTTCACTTTCTCATGAGTTCTCATAATCTCCTGCGTTTGTTCTTCGACAGACAACTGAGACATATTCTTATGATTTTCACTGTGATTGCCCAGGTCATGTCCCGCTTGCCAAATAGCTTTCACATCTTGCGGATTATTTTCCACCCAACCACCAGTCATAAAAAATGTGACATGGACATTATGCTTTTTTAAAATATCCAGTATCGCCTGTGTATCCTCATTTCCCCACGCCGCATCAAAGGTCAGTGCCACTTTTTTCTCATCCGTTTCCACAGAATAAACCGGGAGTTCTCTTCCGTTTACATTATTTGAAATACTCACACAACTGGAAATATACTTGTAGGATCCTACCATTGCAATCATCAGCATAAGTACAAGAATTCCATAGTTTTTCCATCTCGTTTCTTCTTTTTTTCTCATAACTCAAACTCCGGAAGGTAGCCTTTATTAATAGTATAATGGTATCATATGTAGGATATTACAAAACATATATCATACAATAAATATATACAGTACCTTATTTTCTACATGGAATTCACACTTAATATAAAGAGCGTTGCCAATACCATCGCAAATCCCAGGATATCAATTGGCGGAAACGCTGTCCCCAGACAAACGGCTGCTACAATCGTTGCCGCAACCGGTTCGACACTTGATAACAGTCCTGCATACACGCTTCCTGCATATTTGACTGCTGCCAGATAGAAGCAGAATGGAAGTATTGTTCCCGGGATCACGATTCCAAGAAACGCTACCACAATCTCCGCATCAATCTCCACTGCCATTTTCCATGGCCGAAATACAAAAAATAATACACTTCCTCCGATCAGCATCGACCACGCACTTATGATTTCCGCAGGATATTTTTTTAGAAGCGGACCGGGAAGCACTCCGTAAAAGCAGGTTGAAACTGCCAGGAGCAGACCAAATATAATTCCCTTTGGCGAGATTGACAATGAATGAAAGTTTCCATGCGTTGCCACAAGAAATATTCCCGATATGGAAAACAACACCGCAATCATCTCTTTTTTCTTGGGCATCACCTGATATATTATAGCAAAATAGATCAACAGCATCGCCGGATTCAAATATTGAAATATTGTTGCTACTCCTGCATTCGTCTCCTGAATTGCCGAAAAAAAGGAAAACTGCATTCCCATAACTCCCAGTATTCCAAATGCAATTGTACGGACGGCATCCTCTCCCGTCTTCCATACTTCAACCGGCTTTTGCTTCTTTATAACAACTGCATATAAAAACAAAAGAGCTCCTGATGCAAGCAGCCGATACGGAACCAGCCATTTTGAATCAACCCCTTTATTATCAAACAAAAACTGGGCTATGGGGCTCGTCGAGCCCCATAATAACCCAGCAGCAAAAGCGGCCATCATGCCTTTTTTACGTTCCATCTCTCTTTCCTCAGATAACTACTATTCCTTAATCGTTCTCATTCAGCCATTCTTTCATCAACTCAACATATCTGTCATTGTCTTCCACGAAGCACATATGGCGACATGTACGGAACAGTTCCCATCTGGAATTCGGAATTCTGTCATACATATATTTTGCGATATATGGTGTACACAGATCATTTCCTCCATTAATGACCAGTGTAGGTTCTTTGATGTCCTTCAGCTGTTCAGTAACGTCATAATCCTTCAGCGTTCCTTCCGGAGTAAATTCATTCGGTCCCCAGCCTACAACATAAGCCTCTCCGCCTTTTCTCACCGGACGTCTCAGACATTCCGGAGAGTCCTCTGTAACTGCTCCTGCCGCATGACGAAGCATAAACTCGGTTTCTGCTGCTATGTAAGCAGGATCGCTGTAATCACCGGTGGAAGTTGCCTTGTCAATTGCATCCTGCATCTCCTGCGGAAGGAACTTGATCATACGGTGCTGCTCAATTCCCCACATCCAGGATGCCGGTAATGTACTGGACAGGATCAGACTCTTTAATCCTTCCGGTTTATAATTACAGACATAGTCCAGAAGCTGCATTCCGCCCCATGACTGTCCCAGCAGATGAATCTCATCCAATCCGAGATGTTTTCTTAATTCGATCAGTTCATTGATCCATGTCTTTGCATTCCAAAGCTCCGGATGTCCATCCAGATAAGATTCTCCGCAGCCGATCTGATCATACATCACAAGCTGGCGTCCGTCTTCCTCAGCAAGTCTGTCCAGTACTTCAAAATAATTGTGTGTTGATCCCGGACCTCCGTGAAGCAATACCAGTGGCTTTTTATTTCCTGTACATTCTCCTACGACACGATAATACGTTTTATGCCCAAGATATGGCATATATCCTTCTGTAATTTTCATGGTGAAAAACCTCCTTTTGTACTGACTCCATTATATACAAAGTTTTCGGAATTGTACAGATTATATAAAGGATTTTTATGCTTTCCAGATGTCTCTGTTATACTCGGCAATCGTCCTGTCAGATGAGAAATATCCAACTTTCGCAATATTCACCAGCATCTTCTTCGCCCATCTGATTCGGTCTTCATAATCTGCAAATGCTTTTTCTTTTACCTCAATATATTCTTTCACATCCAGAAGTGTCATGAACCAGTCTTTCTGGATCAACTCTGCATGAATCTCAAGCAGTGTGCGCACATCCCCGATCTTCAGCATCTCGGGACTGATAATAAAATCGATCCATCTGCGGATATCCGCATCATTGATATAATAGTCCGCAGCCACATAATCTGATTTTGCATAATGCTCAATGACTTCATCACTGCTCTTGCCGAACACGTAGATATGTTCATCTCCCACAAGCTCATGGATTTCTACATTTGCTCCATCTTCCGTTCCCAGCGTAACGGCTCCGTTCAGCATAAATTTCATATTACCGGTACCGCTGGCTTCCTTCGATGCCAGTGAGATCTGTTCTGAGACGTCACATGCCGGAATCAGTTTTTCTGCCAGTGTTACGTTGTAGTTTTCTACCATGATCACCTGGAGATGCGAAGATACCTCCGGATCATTCTGAATCAGCTCCTGCAGACAGAGAATCACATGAATAATGTCCTTTGCAATTCTATATGCAGGTGCCGCCTTTGCACCAAAGATAACTGTGACCGGTGTCTTCGGAAGATTGCCTGCCTTTATATCCAGGTATTTATAGATCACATACAGAACATTCATCTGCTGACGTTTATACTCATGGAGACGTTTCACCTGAATATCAAAAATGGAATGATCATTCAGTACGATTCCTGATTCTTTCTCCAGATACTCTTTTAATGCCGTCTTGTTCGCCTGCTTCACATCCAGAAGTTCCTGCAATGCTTTCTCGTTGTCAGAAAGAGACAGCAATTGTTCCAGTTTTGCAGCGTCTTTACGAAATTCTCCTGCGCCATATCTGTCAATCCAGTCTACCAGCTTTTTGTCACAGTGCATCAGCCATCTGCGGAATGTAATTCCATTCGTCTTATTATTGAATTTCTCCGGATAGATATCATAAAATGGTTTTAATTCCACATTTTTCAAGATCTCTGTATGAAGCGCAGCCACTCCATTCACACTGAATCCATAATGCATATCCATTCTCGCCATATGTACCCGGTTCCATTCATCGATGATCTGCACTTCTTTGTCTGCATATTTCTCAGAGACCCTTTTTGCAAGCTCACGGATAATCGGCATAAGATGCGGTACTACTGTTTCCAGATAATCCACCGGCCACTTTTCCAGTGCCTCTGCCAGAATGGTATGGTTCGTATATGCACAGGTGTGGGATACGATCTCGATCGCTCTGTCCATGGAGATTCCTTTTGCCGTCAGCAGACGGATCAATTCCGGAATGACCATAGACGGATGTGTGTCATTGATCTGAATCACCACATGCTGATCCAGTTCATCCAACGCATAGCCTTTTTCTTCATATTCCTTCAGAATATACTGTGCACCGTTACTTACCATAAAGTACTGCTGATAGATTCTCAGTAGTTCTCCCTGCTTATCACTGTCATCCGGATAAAGGAACAATGTCAGATTCTGTTTGATATCATTTTTATCAAACGAAATACCATCTCCAACAATCTTTTCATTGACTGTATCCACATCAAAAAGATGTAATTTGTTTGTGCCATTTTCATATCCTGTCACATCAATGTCATACAGTTTTGAATGAATGCTGAAATTACGGAAAGGTACATCAAATCCGATCCCCGTATCCGTCAGCCATCCGGTATCCTGTATCCATGGGTTCGGTGTTTCTTTCTGCTTATGATGTTCAAATACCTGTTTGAATAATCCGAGATGATAATTCAGTCCTATCCCATCTCCATTGATTCCAAGTGTAGCCATCGAATCCAGAAAACATGCTGCAAGTCTTCCAAGTCCTCCATTGCCAAGAGATGGTTCCGGCTCAATCTCTTCAATCTCGCAGATATCTTTTCCATTGGAAGCAAGAAGCTCTCTGACTTCATCATACACTCCCAGATTAATCAAATTGTTCGATAATAACTTTCCGATTAAAAATTCCGCTGATATATAATATATTTTTCTCTCTTTCTCAGAAGTGTTCTCTCCTCTTTCTTCTGCCGCTTCTTTTACCGTATTCAAAAGCGCTGCATATATCTCTTCGTTTGTCGCGTCTTTTATACTTTTCTCTAGTCTCTGCTGTAATCTTTCAGAAAAATTCATATGATACCTCCTGTCCGGCGATCAATTTACAATTTCGCCTGAATCCTTAAGTCCATTTCCTGTCGACCCATTTTCTGTCGACGGTAATATTATAATCACTTTTTTACACATCTCTCTTGTAAAATACTGAGCAAAAGTAATACAATACTATCAAAAAGTATGAATACAAGGAGTTTTTATGAATACCCTGGAATATGAAAATCTCTATGAAAAAAAATCCCATGTGAGTCCCCAGTTTCCATATAATACGTATCTTTGCTCCATTCCTCTGGACTTTACGCTGGTTCCCGCTCACTGGCACAAAGATGTGGAACTCATTGTTATAAAAAAAGGCACCGGTACCATCGCAGTTGATATGGCACCACAGATGGTGTTCGCCGGCGATATCGTCTTGGTTCGCCCCGGTCAGATTCACTCTATCTCTCAGCATGATAATGACACTATGGAATATGAGAATATATTATTCCGTCCGGATCTTTTATATTCGCAGAATACGGATCTGCGCACATTAGAATACTTTGATCTCTACTTTAACCTGGAATACGATCTCCCCTGGCTTATCGATCGCTCTAATTCCTGTCACAAAGAATTAGCAGAGTGCATCAACGCTATTGATACACTCTGCAGTGAACGTCCCGGATATTACGAATTATCTGTAAAAGGGTACCTTTTTCAATTTTTTTATCTGCTTTTTTCCGGTCAGGAATCCCCTGTATATTCAACCGGCAGAAAATCTCTTAGCAAAGTCAAGCAAATGATTGCATATATTGAAGATCACTACATGGAGCCCATTTCTGTTCAATCTGCCGCAGATTATATGGGATTCTCCAATTCTCATTTTATGAAATTCTTTAAACAGAACATGCATACCACATTTACCAGTTATCTGAATCACTACAGGCTGACGATAGCAGGGCGCCTTCTGCTTACAACGGATGACAATATTCTGGTCATATCCGAGAAAACAGGTTTCAATAATCTGTCATATTTTAATCGACTGTTCAAACAGTATTTTCATATGACACCCAGGGAATACCGTACAAAATAATGCCAACGTTGATTATTCAAAAGAAATTCGAATCACCGGTCGGACTGCTCCGGCCGGTACGTAAACTCGTTTCCCTTTCCGATCTATTCTTCCATTTTCCAGCACAACTGCAGCACACATCCGATTTTCCCCTTTTGTACGAAGCCACCACCAACTGTCACTCTTTTTCCCCGGACAACTGTCTTCAGATATCATATTCTCTGCAAAGCTTCCATTCAGCCATCGGAACAGATCACTCTCTTCCCAATAGACCGGTGAGAACTCATCATTCATGGGCTTTCTTCCCTGCGTTTCCGCGCAGACCGCCAGAGCTCCTCGTTCATCTGCATCCAGTACCAGCCACTCCACAGGCAGACTGTTGTTTTTCGTATCATCCGTTCCCAGAGAAAAACTCTTTGCTCCCAAAAGGATCGCTTTTCTGAGGTTTTCTCGCCCAGCTTCGCTGTCGTCTGCTTTCCACGCCTGCTCTGCTGCCGATTCCGCCGCCTCACATGCTTCATTGATTAACCGGATCGATGCAGTTTCTCCAGCCTTTTCTGAACGTTTCGCCCAGTATAAAGCTTCCGGGTATTTTTCAAGTTTCAGATAAGCCAATGCGATTCCATGTGTCGTCTCAGACTCCTTTCCCTCCGAACGCTCATAAGCGCGGAGTGCCCACTGAAGGGAAACATCATACTCTTTCTGTTCACGATACAAGCTTACCATCCTCTGCCATACAGAAATATCTTCCTGCGCCGGTACATATCCCTTTTCAGCTGCTGTGCGATGCCAATACCATTGCTTCTTTGAATCACAGGGAACTCCATCTCCCAGCTGATATGCCTTTGCCATCATGTGCTGCGCTTTCTTCCCTGCTTTTTTCTACACCTTCACCGTTCGAATAGCGTACAGACAAATTAAACATCGCTGTGCAGTCACCTTCTGCCGCAGAGGATTCCCATTCCTGTCGTGCCATCTCATAATCACCGGCATGATATGCTTCCACTCCCTGTATAAAATGATTAGGCGTTTGCGAAACGCCACAAGCCGCATAAATACGGCATTTTTTAACTACAAAAAACAAATAACCCCTCACCGGATATGGTATAATAGAGTTGACGAGAAACTATAAACCATACATCCAAGAAAG